>JBGOZL010000296.1:0-4078 GCA_041480185.1 Anaerolineae bacterium | reverse complement strand
TATGACCTGGGCGGCGGCACGTTCGATATTTCCATCCTGGATGTTGGGGACGGCGTGTTCCAGGTGCGCTCCACGAGTGGAGATACGTTCCTGGGTGGGGACGATTTCGATATGCGGTTAATTGATTACCTGGCGGATGAATTCAAGACTACAAATGGAATTGACCTGCGTCAGGACCGCCAAAGCCTGCAAAGGCTAAAAGAAGCCGCAGAGAAAGCCAAGATTGAACTCTCGACCATGATGCAGACCGAGATCAACCTGCCCTATATCACCGCCGATGCATCAGGTCCGAAGCACCTAGTGATGAACCTGACAAGATCCAAATTGGAACAGCTGACCGGTGACCTGATTGAACGCAGCCTGGGACCGGTCAAGAACGCATTAAAAGATGCCGACATGGATACTTCCAAGATCAATGAAGTGGTCCTGGTGGGCGGCATGACGCGAATGCCAGCGGTACAGGAAGCGGTACGGAAATTATTCAACAAGGAACCTCACAAGGGAGTCAATCCGGATGAGGTAGTGGCAATTGGCGCAGCGATCCAGGCGGGTGTGTTGGGTGGCGATGTGAAGGACATCCTGTTGGTGGATGTGACCCCGTTGACTCTCTCGGTTGAGACATTGGGCGGCGTGGCAACCCCATTGATTGAGCGCAATACTGCCATCCCAATCCACAAGAGTCAGGTCTTTTCCACTGCTTCAGACAGCCAGCCGCAGGTTGAGATCAACGTCCTGCAGGGCGAGCGACCCATGGCAGCGGACAACAAGAGCCTGGGCAGGTTCATCCTGGATGGTATTCCACCTTCGCCGCGCGGCATGCCACAAATTGAAGTCACATTCGATATCGATGCCAACGGGATTATTAAAGTAACCGCACAGGATAAAGCCACCCAACGGAGCCAACACATCACAATTACCGCATCATCGGGATTGAGCGAATCTGAAGTTGAGCGCATGCGGCGGGAAGCAGAAACGCACGCAGATGAAGACAAAAAACGCAAAGAGCTGATTGAAGCGAAAAATACAGCTGACAATGGCATCTACACAGCGGAGAAAGCACTGCGAGACTTTGGAGAAAAAGTGCCGGCGGACGTCAAGAGCAAGGTGGAAACAGAGGTCGCCAACGTCAAGAAAGAGTTAGAAAGCGATGATCCTGCCAGGATCAAAAGCGCCACAGAACAGCTATTCCAGGTTGTCCAGCAAATCGGGGCATCCGTATATCAGCAGGGCGGTCCAGCCGCAGGTCCTTCGGCAGAGCCAACTTCGGACGGCCAGGAGCCTGGTCCGGACGGTGGGCAAAAACCCGGTGGAGATGATGAAGTGGTGGATGGAGAGTTCAGGAACGCCTAAACGTTGGAACGTTTCAACGTTGACACGTTTGAACGTCATTTCACAGGAAAATGCCGACGATTGTAAGGTTTGAAGACATTGAAACCTGGCAAACTGCCCGTGAATTAACCCGGTTGGTTTATGACCTGACCCGGGAAGGGGAGTTTGCCAGGGATTTTGGTTTAAGCAACCGAATGCAATTCGCGAAGAAGGGATCGAATATAACGATTAAACGTTTCCACGTTTGAACGTTAGAACGCATAAAATGGCTAAACGCGATTACTACGAAATCCTGGGCGTGCCGCGCGATGGCACACCCGATGATATCAAAGCCGCCTTCCGAAGATTAGCCAGGCAGTACCATCCGGACGTGAGCCAGGAAGCCAATGCTGAGGAACATTTCAAGGAAATCAATGAGGCTTATTCTGTGCTTTCCGACCCAGATAAACGGGCTGCCTACGACCGTTTTGGCCACGCTGGGGTACAAAACCAGGGCGGCGTGCCTGATTTCACGGTGGACTTTGGGGACCTGTTCGACGAATTTTTTGGTGGGTTTGGAGGTTTCGGGAGGAGCACCAACCGCAGGACGCGCAACGCGCCACGCCGAGGAGCTGACCTTCAATATAACGTCGACCTGAGCTTCGAAGAGTCGATTTTTGGAGTGGAAAAGGAAATCGAGATCATCCGGGATGAGGTGTGTGAAACGTGCGGAGGGAAGGGAGCTGAGCCAGGCACGAGCCCGGTGCGCTGTTCCACATGCAATGGAACGGGTGAAGTGCGCCAGGTGCGCCAGACTTTGCTCGGGTCGATGGTGCAGGTTTCAACCTGCCCCGTATGCAATGGCAAGGGCGAAACTATAGCCACACCATGCCACACCTGCACTGGGCGCGGACTGGTACGAAGAAACCGTAAAAAGGTCGTATCCGTCCCAGCGGGAGTGGATATCGGCAACCAGATCCGACTGGCAGGCGAAGGGCAGCCGGGTGAGAATGGCGGTCCGAACGGGAATTTGTACCTCGTGATCCGGGTTCTGTCGCACAAGTATTTCCGACGTCGGGAGAATGACATCCTATTGGACCTAAATATCAATATCGCCCAGGCTACGCTTGGGGCGGAGGTCGATGTGCCCACAGTGGATGGATCCACGAAACTAAGAATCCCGGCTGGAATACAACCGGGTAAAGTATTACGCATGCGAGGAAAAGGAGTGCCTCACCTGCGAGGGAATGGGCGCGGTGACCAGATGGTGGTGGTGAATGTGGAAGTGCCCAAGAACCTGACGGCTGAACAACACAAGCTGATGGAAAAGCTGGCTGAGAGTCTTGGCAGTGAGGTGCGACCGGCAGAACGCGGATTCCTGGATTGGCTGAAAGAAACCTTGGGAGGGTAACCCTACCTCACCAAGGTTGGATCAGTGTATTCAATCAACATCCCAAAAACTTTGGAACAATATGGCAAAGAAGAGCTGGCTTGAAGTTAGCCTGACCGTGGATGGCGAGCGGACTGAGGCGGTGGCGGAAGTACTCGGGCGCTATCTGCCGGATGGCGTGGTGATCGAGTCGACCGCAGTGAGGGCTGGTCCGGCAGATGAAAATGGAGAAGCGGTTGGGCCACTCAGGGTGTGCGGCTACATCCCGGTTGACGAAAATCTCGAAGAAACACGGCACAAGATTGAGGAGGGCCTGTGGTACCTGGGGCGAATCTCACCTTTACCAGAACCTCAATTTAAAATGATTCAGGAAATCAACTGGATGGAAGCGTGGAAGGAGCATTATCACCCCATTCCGGTGGGCACGAGCCTGTTGATCCTGCCAGCCTGGATCGCGCCTCCGAATGATGGCCGAATCCCGATCCGAATCGACCTGGGGATGGCGTTCGGCACGGGGACACATCCAACCACTCAGCTGTGTTTAGCGCTGGCGGAGGAATATTTCACCACCCTGAAGAGTACTGTGGGAATTAGGGTGATCGATATTGGCTGCGGATCGGGGATCTTATCCATCGCGGGTCTCCTGCTGGGGGCAGAGAGAGCCTTGGGGGTGGATATCGACCCCGAAGCAATTCGCGCTTCCGGTGAGAATGCGGCTTTAAATGGGCTAAGTGAGCGGCTCGAGGTGAGGCTCGGCTCGGTGAGCGAGGTCATTGCCGGAATATCCGGAATAAAAGATGCTCAGCTTGTTTTCGCCAACATCCTGGCACCCATCCTGGTGCAGCTGCTCGATCAGGGGTTGGGTCAATTGGTGACCCCAGACGGATGGTTAATCCTTTCCGGTATCCTGGCTGAACAGAGCCGAGATGTAATCAGGGCATTGAATGAGCATGGTTTCCAGACAGTGGAGAAACGGCAAACGGGGGATTGGGTGGCACTTGCCGCCCGACGATAATTTATCTACCGAAAGAAATATAAGCCTATAAAATTTAGCTTGAGCGGCGGATACTCATTTTAGCATGGGCATCTTGAGATTATGGCGTTTAGCAGCCTCGATGGCAAGCTGATATCCCGCGTCGGCATGACGGACGATACCCATACCTGGGTCGGTAGTCAACACGCGCTCAAGACGAACCGCCGCTTCGGGGGTGCCGTCTGCGACGATCACCTGGCCGGCATGCTGGCTGAAGCCGATACCGACACCACCGCCATGATGGAATGAAACCCAGGTGGCACCCCCGACGGCATTGATCAACGCGTTCAGGATAGCCCAATCACTGACCGCATCCGTTCCATCCAACATGCCTTCCGTCTCACGGT
>JBGOZL010000295.1:0-4080 GCA_041480185.1 Anaerolineae bacterium | reverse complement strand
GAGAGTCCAGCACCCCACCTGGGGTGAGGGGATCGTGCTCAATTCCCGCCTGCAGGACAACGACGAAACCGTGGACGTGGTTTTTGAATCTGTCGGAATCAAGCGGCTTGCAGCCTCTCTTGCCAGGCTGACCATCTTAAAATAAAACGTCTTCATTGGAATCTCTTACCCCTGTGCCTTTGTCTTCAAATATGAGAAAATATGAAAGACAATTTCCCTGGTTGTTCGCCAATATTGCGTGCGAATAAAACGAGAGATTACTTCTGTTAATTAATGAAAGGACTTCCATGTTGAAAAACCTCCCCACCACTTCCCAAGAAATCATTTCCTGGACCTGGACTGCAATCGAGCCATACTATAAAGAGTTGGAAGGCCGTGCGCTCAGCGCCTCGAGCGTGGACAATTGGTTGGCAGACTGGTCGAGTATTGGCGAACGCGTTCAAGAAATGCGCGCACGCCTTTCAGTCGCCACAACCATCAACACTGCCGACAAGGAAGCCGAGGCACGCATGAACGCTTTCCTCGACGGCATTTTCCCCAATGTGATGGCTGCCGAGCAAAAACTTAAAGAGAAGCTGCTTGCCAGTAAATTGGAACCGAAAGGGTTCGAGGTCCCCCTGCGGAATATGCGCGCCGAAGCAGACCTGTTCCGCGAGTCCAACCTGCCGCTGCTGGCTGACCAGCAAAAGCTGGCAATAGAATTTGACAAAATATACGGTGCACAAACGGTTAATTGGGCTGGGGAGGAAATCACGCTCACCCGCCTTGCCATGAACTTCCAGCAGCCTGACCGCGCCCGCCGCGAAAAAGCCTGGCATCTCAAGGCTGATCGTCAACTTTCGGACCGAAAAGCCATAAATAACCTTTGGCAAAAATTTATGGACGTGCGCGCCACAATTGCCAAAAATGCTGACAAACCCAGTTATCGTGAATATATCTGGGTGGATTACCTGCGCTTTGATTATGATCCTGAAGATTGCAAATCATTCGCGGCCGCCATCGAAAAAGTGGTTGTGCCGGCAGCCACACGCATCTATCAGAAACGGAAACAGGCCCTCGGACTGGACACGCTTCGTCCGTGGGATCTGGTGGACGGCTGGTTCTCACGCCCCACGTCCACGGCAAACTCTCCCCAACTCAAGCCGTTCGCCAGCATCGATGAACTTAAGTCAAAGACCTCCGCTATTTTCCACCACGTGGACCCGGTACTGGGAGGCTACTTCGACCGCACGGTAGCCGAAGGTCTCACCGACCTTGATAACCGCAAGAACAAGGCTCCTGGCGCATATTGCACCTCCTACACTTCCATCCGTAAACCGTTTATTTTTGTCAACGCCGTGGGCACACATGAAGACGTGATGACAACCCTGCACGAATCGGGTCATTCCTTCCATATATATGAGACTGCCAGCATCCCATACGTTCACCAACTGGCTGTGCCGATGGAATTTGCCGAGGTAGCCTCGATGGGGATGGAGTTGCTGGCTTCCCCTTACCTGACAAAAGCCAACGGCGGCTTCTATTCCGAGGCCGAGGCCGCGCGTGCCCGGGTGGAGCACCTGGAAGGCATGATCCTTTTCTGGCCGTTCATGGCTGTAGTAGATTCATTCCAGCAGTGGGTCTACGAGAATCCAAAAGCAGGCGCGGATACGGCAGCCTGCGATAAAAAATGGGGTGATCTTTGGGATCGCTTCATCCCCGGCGTGGATTATTCCGGTTTGGAGGAAATCAAGGTAACTGGCTGGCATCGCAAACTTCATATCCACCAGGTACCGTTTTACTATGTAGAGTACTGACTGGCTCAATTGGGCGCGGTACAAATTTTTGGGAATGCACGCTCCAACCAGGCCAGTGCGGTGACCGCCTATCGGAAGGCGCTTTCGCTGGGCGGGAAAGTGACATTGCCGGAACTCTTCAGCTCTGCCAGGGCAAAGTTTGCCTTCGACGTACCCACGGTCAAAAAAGCCGTGGATTTGATGGAGACCGTGGTGGAGGAACTGGAAAAGTAATATTTGACACGCAGTAAATGCCGCCATTGATTTAATTTTCTTTCGGTGGTCATCCCGCACGTCGGGTGTCTCAACGCCCAGGCATGACAATGGATACTTCTCATCTGTTGGATTATTCGGCCGTTCTCGTCTAAAATAGAGCCATGACCCAAACTTTAAAAATCTTTATCCCCACTGCCGGATGGGCCACACGCATGCGTCCCCAGACATGGTCCAAGCCTAAAGCGCTGGTGAGCGTGGCTGGCAGAACTGTGCTCGACCATCTCCTGGATATGTTCCACAGCGTACCGGCTCCATCTCCTTCAGGGATGATATCCTTTGCGGGGGACCAAGTTATGGCCGGGAAGAGGTCTGGCAAGTCGGATGAGAACCCAGCAGTTACCGAATTTATTATCATCCTTGGGCCTGGACTGGGTGAAACCCAGATTCCAGCGTTCATGCGGGAACGCCATCCGGAATTAAAAACCCACTTCGTACTCCAGCCGGAGATGCGCGGTCAATCGGACGCGTTATGGCTGGCGCGTAAATTTCTGACCGGCCCTATACTGGTTTGCTTTGCGGATACTCTGTTGGAAACGGACTTTTCCTTCCTGGCAAATGAAAAGGCGGATGGCGTGGCCTGGGTAAAACCCGTGCCAGACCCGCGTCGATTCGGCGTAGCTGAGGTGGATAATAAGGGCTGGGTAACACATCTCGTTGAGAAGCCGCGGAGCTTAAATAATAATTTGGTTGTTGTTGGTTGTTATTATTTCAAACAAGCTGAAAAATTGCTGTCAGCACTCGCGGAACAGTTCCGACGAGGCAAGTCACGCAAGGGCGAGTACTTCCTCACGGATACCATCAACATCATGCTCGAAAGCGGCTTGAAAATGCGCACCGAAGCCGTGGAGGTATGGCTTGATACCGGTAAGATCGACGCCACGCTGGAGACAAACCGGTATTTGCTCGAGCATGGCAGCGCTACTAAAACAAGAAATCAAATAAAAACCGGCGTAAATATCGTGCCGCCTGTGTTTGTCCACCCAAGCGCCAATATCAGCAATTCCGTGATTGGCCCGTTTGCCTCCATCGGGGGGGATTGCACGATTACAGCGGCGCGGGTCGAAGACTCCATTATTGAAGCCGGGGCAATGGTTGAGGCGGTGGCATTGGAGGGCTCGTTCATCGGCAGACGAGCCAGGGTTCAAGGAAGATCCGCCAAGGATCCACCGCTGAAGTTGAACATCGGAGATGATAGTTTTGTCTCTTTGAAATAGAGTAAAGTAATATAGCTAATATGACTGAAATCGTCGAATGTTATTCAGGGTCCGCCTATGGCGAAAAACCGACGGCGTTCACCTGGCAAGGACAGCAGTTCACCGTCCTTGAGATTTTATCGCAGGGACGTACTCCGCTGGCGAAGTGGTTCCGGGTTCGGACTGAGGCTGGAGAGCTTTTTGAACTCTCCTATAATGAGGCGGCCGGGGAACCTCCTGTTGAATACGAGTGGCAAATTAAGAAATTCTAAGGAGGAAGGATGCAGGAAATTTCAAGTGCGCGCTATCTCTCCAGGAATGTTGCGGGGCTGAAGCCCTCGGGCATTCGCAAGTTTTTTGACATTGCCGCCACGATGAAGGATGTTATTTCACTCGGCATCGGCGAACCGGATTTCACCACGCCGGGCTCAATCCTTGAAGCCGGCGTACGTTCCCTGCAAGCCGGGCAAACTCATTACACTTCCAATTCGGGCAAGCTCGAATTGCGACAAGCTATAGCCGGGAATCTAAATCGTCTCTATGGGGTGAGCTACGATCCGGTCGAAGAAATTATCGCCACGGTGGGTGTTTCGGAGGCGCTGTATCTGGTGATGACCGCCCTGCTCGACCCAGACGATGAAGTCATTATCCCCACCCCGTGCTTTGTCTCTTACCAGGCTGAAGTGATCCTGGCAGGCGGGGTGCCGGTGGAAATCCCCAGCCGGCTGGAGGACAATTTCCAATTTGACCCGACCCGCGTCCGCGCTGCCATCACACCACGCACAAAGGTCATCTTTGTGGGTTATCCCAGCAACCCGACCGGCGCAGTTGCTACG
>JBGOZL010000294.1:0-4083 GCA_041480185.1 Anaerolineae bacterium | reverse complement strand
TTCTGCGAATTAAAAGAGAAGATGATCAACACCAGGATCGGAATATAAATAAATAGGTACGTAATGAATGTATATATGCGTAACCAAAGAGCCGGTTTTTTCTCGCTCATATGAGCAACTCCTCTCCGAAACCGGCCTTACGTGTGTAATACAAGGTGAATCCCATTGTTAAAAGCATCAGGATCATCGAAGCTGCGGCGCCAAACGGCCAGTCGCGGGCAGTCAGGAACTGGTTGCGGATGACGTTACCGATCAAAATCGTTTTTGCGCCTCCCAGCAAGTCAGAAACCACGAACATGCCCATCGCCGGAATGAAGGTCAAAATCGTTCCTGCAATCATTCCAGGGACACTCAAAGGCAATGTAATTCTCAGGAAAGCTTTCCAGGGAGGAGCACCCAAGTCAGCACCTGCTTCAAGCAGTGAGTTCTCGATTTTTTCCAGGGATGTATACAATGGCAGTACCATGAACGGCAGGAATTCGTATACCATGCCAATCATGACTGCTGTGGGGGAATAAAGAAGGTTCAAAGGGGCCGTTGTGATGTGAGCCCATTGGAGGATCGAATCCAAGAAACCTCCGGAACGCAGGATCATCATCCAGGCATAAATACGGATGATAAAGTTTGTCCAAAATGGCAACAAGATCAGAAAGAGCAGCAGGGAGCGCGTTCGTGCAGGTGCATGAGCCAGGTAATAGGCCATGGGGTAACCTATCAACAGGCACAATACGGTAGTCCCCAATCCAACAGCCAGCGAGAAGACCATGATCTTCCCATACAAGGCATTGAAAAGGCGTGCATAATTCGCCGGGTTGAATATAAAAAGCACCTGACCGTAAGTACCACGCGACAGGAAACTCAACCCTGTCACTAAAAGCAGGGGGAGTACGATAAGCAGGAATAAATATAGATTTGCAGGGAAAATCAGGAACAAGCCCTGAGCGACCCGATTCTCGCGCAGCGCTCTAATCAGAGGAAATTTTTTCGAAGAGTTTTTAATTGGGACAGACGTCATGATACATCCTCCGGGAGTACCAGAGTATTCTCCATTGGGATGTATATACGCACTGCATCTCCAGCAGAATAATAAGCATCCGGGTCCAGGGTGGAAATCGCGTTCTGCTCCCACGCCCGCATGCGCAGACCCCCTCCAAGGTCTAAAACCACGCGAGTGTCCGATCCAATATAGGCGGTGGTCACCACCTTCCCGCGTAGGAGGTTTTCTGTATCACGGAGATCCTTGACTTCTTTATTATCGTCGTCTGCTAGACGTACTTTTTCCGGCCGGATTGATACCACAACTGCCTGCCCGACTGAGAGGTTACCCTGCCAGATCCCGGTAATCTCCTGATTCAATGTGTTAAGGAATACGGTCACCCGATCCTTAGTTATTGCCTTGATGGTACCGGCTAAAAAGTTGGTCTCCCCGATAAAATCAGCCACAAAACGGCAGTTCGGTCGTTCGTAAATCTCGACAGCCCCGCCGATCTGCAAAGCCTTGCCCTTATTCATTACCGCAATGCGGTTGGACATGGTCAAGGCTTCTTCCTGGTCATGGGTCACGTAGATAAAAGTGATGCCCACCTGTTCCTGGAGCGCCTTGAGTTCCAATTGCATTTCTTTGCGCAGCTTTAAGTCGAGTGCCCCAAGCGGTTCATCGAGCAAAAGTACCTCGGGTCGTTTCACCAGGGCTCGTGCCAATGCAATGCGCTGTTGCTGACCTCCTGAAAGTTGTTTTGGTTTGCGACGTCCCATCGCGCCCAACTTAACCATCTCAAGTGCCTCCCCCACACGACGTGTGATCTCTGCTTTTGGTACTTTTTCCATCTCAAGACCAAAGGCAATATTCTGAAAGACGGTCATATGCTGGAATAAAGCATAACTTTGGAAGACCGTATTTACCGGTCTCAGATAGGGTGGCGTATGCCCCATCTCCTTTTTATTAATAATAACCTCGCCTTGAGTCGGCCATTCGAAACCAGCCATCATGCGCAGTGAGGTAGTCTTACCACATCCGGATGGTCCAAGGAAAGAGAAAAATTCTCCGTGTTTAATCTGCAGGGAGACATGGTCGACGGCGTTAACCGTTCCACCTTCCGGCGTTGGAAAGGTCTTGACGATATCGTGAAATTCAACTGCAAAATCGCTATCCATAAGCTTTCGAGCAGCCCCAGCTTTATATATTTATCTAGGCCTGCCACCATCTCCTTTCGAACAACCAAGCGTCGATTTTAGTGAGAGTCGGACGTACTGCTTGTTGGCATATTCTTACTGACGAATTTAAGAGTGTCCTCCAGGCGGTCCAGGACGGTATCGATTTGTTCGCGAGTGATGACGATTGGCGGCTCAATACGAATCGTGTGAGCGCTTGTCAGAGTACCGGCCACAAGAACTCCACGCTTGAATAGCCCGGCGGCAACCTTATACCCGATTTGGGGAGTGAGAAAGTGCTGACCGATTAGCAAACCTTTGCCAGAAATTTCTTTATAAATCTGAGGATACTGTTCCGCCAGCAATCGCAGCTTCTGGATTAAGTACGCCCCCTTCTCAGCAGCTTGTTTTGGATAATCGTCCCTCAATATTACATTAATTGCCGCAATCGCAGCTGAACAAGCCAGGGCGCCCCCACCCGTGGTAGTGGTATGGATGAATGGGTTCGGGAACATCATGCATTGCCAGATTTCCTCGGTTGAGCAAAACGCACTGACTGGCATAACTCCCCCGCCCAAAGATTTGGCGACCGATATAATGTCTGGGACTACATTCCAATGATCCACACCCCAAAGTTTTCCGGTACGTCCCAGTCCGGTCTGGACCTCATCGGCAATGAGCAAGGTTCCATATTGTTTTGTTGCTGCTCGAATTCGCGGCCAGAAATCATCCGGTGGCACCAGGGCGCCGGCTTCCCCCTGGATTGGTTCCATCAATACTCCGGCCACTCCGACCCCTATTTTGTCACAAATATCTAATTGCTTCTCCACGGCTTCGGCATCCCCAAAAGGAACGTGATAAACCGGTCCGCCATACAAGATACCGACAGGTTGACGGTAATCAGATTTGCCGATCATGGACAGCGACCCCATTGTTTTCCCATGGAAAGCCTTTACTGCCACAATGAAGGCTGGCTTTTTGGTGTACATCTTGGCAAGTTTAATGGCTCCTTCGATACATTCCGTTCCACTGGCAGCGAAGAAGCTGTATTTTATGTCTCCTGGAGTGATCTCTGCCATCAAGCGTGCCAGCACCCCTCGCAGAGGATCAATCAATTCCTGGCTAGGCATTGGAGAACGTCTTAATTGTGCCTTTACTGCATTCACCACATCTGGGTGGCTCCAGCCATGATCCATCATGCCATAGCCGCCCAGGCAATCCAGATACTCGCGCCCGAGTACATCCCGGAAGACTGCGCCGGAACCGGTCCATTCTACAGAAGCCCAATCTCCTGCTTCGGTTACAGATTTGCGGTATTCAAGCCAGTTCTTATTGAAATGTTCAGCAAAATTGTATTTGGATTCTTCAATAATTTGCTTGCCTTCGGCTTCTGTTACTTCGCTTTTCTGAATGATTTCCAGCCAATGTTGACTATATTCTTTAGCTTCTTTCAGAGATTGTGGCATGGTTTTCTCTCCATTCGAATATGAGTTATTGGATGAATTTTCCGAAATGTTTAATTGGTTTAAGGGAAAAATCCTATATCATTAGATTATTCCCAGTCGGATACTTCGTTGTACCAGGGTTTATTTGTACCAGTCTTCCCTCGATTCTTCCATTTACCCGTTTTGGGGGTTCCTTCAATATATGTAAGGAAATAATCCACCTTTTCTGCAATTTTGGCTCGGTGGTCCTCATTAAGCGCGGCTACTCCAGCCATTGCCTCCTTGATTTTTTTCAAGTTGGTGGTTGCTGTGTAATAAAAGCCCCAATCATCGCCGAACAATTTTGAAATATATTTAGCATTGATGGCATCTTCATCTGTTTCGCTTATAGGAGCAGCCAGGAGGAGAAGCATGGCATCCTTGAGGTCTTTATCATTGATCTGAACGATTTGGAGCTTTTGAAGCATTAAATCCGCCAACGAGACAC
>JBGOZL010000293.1:0-4105 GCA_041480185.1 Anaerolineae bacterium | reverse complement strand
GAAAGGACGCGGATTTTTCGATTTTCAGGCAGCCCCAGATTAATTGCTATGATGCGCAGAACGTCTTTCGCAAGGCAAGAAAAATCAAAACTCTCTATATCGGCAGCTCCGCCACAGTCGCCCGTAGCAATGAAGTATAGATCAGCCTCTGGAGCCACGCCAACTGTTTTTCCCACAGCAATCGAGGCCACAGCCGGTCCATGCATGGATGTTCGAAGCCAGCCACCGGTTACATCCGCAGCTTCTTCATAGACCCTGATCTGGTTCACATATTCTTGATGATCGACCAGCAGCGTTTGGTCGATTATGGCAATCCCGACTCCCTTGCCGGAAATACCTAGTGTGTGTAATGCCCGTATGCCCAGTCCAGGATCTTTTCCCATTTCCATCGTATCCTGAACGGAAAAGCCAGCCGGAAGTTTATTCGACGGAGGCCATTGGGTCTTGCTGTCGAAATCTGCGATTTGAAGCACATCCATTGATTTGGACAAATCCAAATCTACGAGGTCCGACGATCGGAAATCAAATTGAAATGGGTTGTTGGAATTAGGGTCATACTTGGGGATAGAGGTGGGATGTGGGTTAATTAAGCTGTAATCCACTGGCATTGGATGGCGGACGATGCTTATCGCCGGTATATTGGTCAATTGTGTGGCTTCTGGTGGCTGGACTTCCGGGTTTGGTATGATAACAGGCTTTGATGGAGTCCCGCAGGCGACCAAGATAGCGACGATGGGTATCAAGTATAAGATGAAATGAGGTTTTTGAAGCATTTTTACCTCCCAGCCTGTGTTGAATATTACAGGTCGGATTTATCATACACCTTTTCCGTAGCAAAATGGATTAGCAATAAAGCAAAATAGCCGTATTCGCGAAAAAGAGGAAAAGAAACTCGGTTCTCGGCAGGTGGGTGGAAAAAAAGATTAATATCTAAAATAGAACAAATATGCTATAATTATATTACCCTTTTTTGCTGCTCTTTTTCTTTCCTGATTGGAGCTTACCTTGCTGAACACCTTTCCTTCTTCCGGGAAACCCGTTCTCTCAATCCTGCCCGTTCTCCACCGTCGGCGCGGTGGCCAGCCGTTCAATCACAATGCCCTCAACCATGGGCTTTACGCTGTTAAAAATCGTACCCCCCTCACGGAAATCTCGTCCAGCCTTCCATCCTATCCATGCGCGCTCGATTACAGTTCTCCGGAAGGTTCCCAACAGTTGATCCTGGAGCTTATGGAAGAAATTGGCCGGGCCTATCAGAAATTAAGGAGTGTTGAAGACAACCGTTCGATAATTGCGTGGTTTAATACCGTGGTGAGGATGGTGGGTATCGCCGGGCGGATGAAGGTGGATTTTGCTAGGCGCTTCCTGATCGGGTCTGACCTGCAATACGTCTCGCAGCATGCCGAGGCTCTTATCCACAATACCTTTTGGGAAAAGGGTATCCTCCCCGAGGCCTATTCGTTTCGGGGGCACATAGATAAAAGTGACTTTAATTCTCTCGCCCTCGAAGAAGCGCTCTGCTCTTCAGTGTCGCGCTCCCCGTTTCCCTTCCTGACCCCTCGGCAGTGGGCCGTTCTCGCGCCGCTGGTTCCCCCGGCTGAACGCACCGGAAAACGCGGCCGCCCGCCTGCCGACCGTCGTAAATTGCTCGATGCCATTTTCTGGAAATTGGCTCACCATGCCCGCTGGCAGGACCTTCCGTATTTTTATCCTCCCATGCTCACCTGTCGTCGCTATTACCGCCGCCTGTTCCTGAGTGGCCGTCTCGGCACGCTCTACGATGCCCTTTATCAGGATCTCATGACCCGTGGAAAGGTCGGCCTTCCCGCTTTGGTGGAGCAGGGCAGCGTCGCGGTCTCGGAAAACAAGGTGACAATGCGTCGCGGACTGGAAAAATCCTGGCAAATGCGCACTGCCTTGCTCTTCATCCAGCAGGGGTATCAGGCGCTGCGCAGGGAGCGGTGCAAAAAAGCTCAGGGATATCGCAGGCAGCTTCCAACGCCCCGGATGATCTCTAGGGATAAAGAGATACTGGCTCGAGCCTCCATGGAAGAGGCGAAATTCTCGTACACGCCCATCGATTTGACGCACCTCGGATCTGATCCTGAAAACGATGACGACCCCGCGGTTCCTTACAGGAAAAAAGTGCTCCGGCCTCACGTGCGCATTGATAAGGTAAAATACTTGTTTATCCCCACCGGCATTCCGCCATTCTTCGCACCCGGTATCCCTGCGCACCCTTTGGTCACACAGGCTCCTCTATCCCCTTTGATTTCTTACTCCCCCGATGTTCTGAACACCCAGTCCCATAGTGGGGAACTGACGCCGTAGCGCGTACTCGGGCTTTTATAGTGGTGCGCCATGTGGTAGCGTTTGATGTACCTGGCATATCCACGGCGCATCGGGAAATGGTGTGTGGCATAATGCATCAGGTCGTAGATGAGATACCCTGCCATGAAACCTGCTGCCATCGGATTGACCCATTGGCTGGCATTCAACACCACACCCGGAACCAGCGAAAACAACCCGTAGAAAAGCAGTGCCATCGGGATGCTGACCGGGAATGGCATGACCAGGCGGGTCTTGTCCTGAGGTTGGGCATGATGAATGCCGTGGAACAGGAAGAAGATCCGCTCGGCTTTCGGAGTCTTCGCCGGGTAATGGAAGAGGAAACGGTGCAGCGTGTACTCGGCCAGCGTCCACAAGACCAGGCCGGTAACAAAGGCTGCCGGGATGTACCATGGGAAATCTCCGGGTTGAGTGGATAGGATGGAGATCGCAAGTAGGGTTGCAGTCACGGGTACCCATAAAATGATAATCGTCACCGGACTGATGTGTGTAAAGAATTCTAGGAAGTCCGACTTGAATAAGCGGATAGATTTGGGGTCTTTGCTCGTGTCGATCGGCAGGTGGTCCATCTTTATCTCCTCTTCTTGATTCTACCAAGGTTTGTCCAGCAAATGTCGCATCGCCTTCAGGTCCTGCTGGGGGGAGCATGGATAAATGAACAGGATTTGGCGGCAGTCATTGTTATCAGATGAAAGGATATGATAAACTTTAATTACCATGACTTCCTTCCTGCAGCTCGCCTTTGAACTGGTCGTCATCTTGTTGGCTGCCAAAGCGGCGGGATATGTCGCCACCCGCCTTGGACAACCCTCGGTATTGGGGGAACTGATCATCGGTGTGCTGCTGGGCCCGTCTCTGTTCAACATTCTCGCTTTGCCCTTCATCAATAGCAGCTCCCTGGGGCTTACCATCTCTGACTTGAGCGAACTGGGGGTTTTGTTGTTGATGTTCATCGCGGGTTTGGAACTTCATTTGGGCGAGCTAACCAGCCACCGCAGGGTGTCCCTCCTGGCAAGCGTAGGTGGGTTGGTTCTGTCCATCGGGTTGGGCTGGGGAGTCGGGCGACTTTTCGGAATGACCGGCGCTGCTGCCCTCCTGTTGGGGCTGGCATTGGGTGCCACCAGCGTCAGCATTTCAGCGCGAACCTTGATGGAATTGGATGTGCTGCGCAGCCGGGTTGGATTGATTTTGCTTGGCGCTGCCGTAGTGGACGATATCCTTTCCATCCTAGCCTTCTCGGTCTTCCTGGCTGTAATCACTGGTTCCGGCGGCTTCTGGGGCCTGGTTTTACTTACCGGGCGCGTCGCTCTTTTTCTTGCTGTAGCCACGGTTTTTGGGATAAGGGTCCTTCCACGGCTGGTGCGCTGGGTGAACCGCTTGTCCATCAGCCAGGGTGTGCTCGCCTTTGCCATCATTACCTTGCTTGTTTACGGTCTTGCCTCTGAAATCGTAGGTCAGATGGCCGCGTTGATCGGTGCTTTCCTGGCTGGACTGATGTTTGCCCGCATACCTGAAAAAGGTCAAATCGAACAGGGGGTTACCTCTCTGGCATATGGGTTTTTTGTCCCCATTTTCTTCATTAACATTGGCCTGTCGATTGATTTACACAGTCTGCATATAAATGCGCTTTGGGTGATCCTTGTAATTACTCTGGCAGCAATTGCCGGGAAAATATTTGGTGCCGCTGCAGGCGCAAGGGTGGGGGGATTACCCACTCACGAATCATTTCAGCTGGGTTCAGGGATGGTGGCGCGCG
>JBGOZL010000292.1:0-4114 GCA_041480185.1 Anaerolineae bacterium | reverse complement strand
GACGACGCGGAAAAATGATAGACCTGCAGGATACGGGACAGGGCAGTGTGAGGCTAGTATATATCGTGCCAACACGCGGCTTGCTCGGTTTCCGATATCAGTTCCTTACAGCCACACGCGGCATGGGTGTAATGAATACCCTTTTCCATGGGTATGAGGAAATGGCTGGTCCGATGGCCCAGCGTACGACTGGTTCGCTGGTTGCCTGGGAAATGGGCGACACCACCGCCTACGCGCTAAAAAGTGCCGAAGACCGCGGAACATTATTCTATAGTCCGGGCGTGGCCGTTTACGAGGGGATGGTGATCGGAGAGAATGCACGTCCCGGCGATATTCCAATCAACGTTTGTCGAAAGAAGCATTTGACCAACATGCGCTCGTCGCATGGTGACATGGAAATTCGCCTGACAACCCCTCGCCAGATGAGCATAGACGAAGCCATTGAGTACCTGGCTGACGATGAGTTGCTCGAAGTAACCCCCCTATCGTACCGTATCCGGAAACGCATCTTGAATACTGACGACCGAGGTAAATCGGATAAGAAATCCAAGGAAGCCCTGGAAGAATAAAATGTGGCGCAAGAGAATACCTTGCGCCACATTTTTCTTTTTTTTGAATCGTTACGTCTTTACCCTGACCACTTTTCCGGCGGTCATCTTTTCAAGGGAGGCAGGAGTCAATTCAAAAACTGCATTCGGCGTTCCAGCAGCGGCCCAGATTTTCCCATACTGCAACAGGTCCTCATCCAAATAAGTCTCTAATGGTTGTGGATACCCCAGGGGAGGCACACCACCGATCGCGTACCCAGTGGCGGCGCGGACATAATCTGCGTCCGCACGCCCAATTGATTCTCCGGCGTAGCGACCGATGAGACTTTCGTCCACGCGATTGGCACCGCTTGTCAGGACGAGCACTGGTTTCCCGGAAACCTGACCACGAAATATGAGCGACTTGACTATCTGCCCAATCTGGCAACCGATCCTTTCGGCAGCTTCACCTGACGTCCGCGTGCTTTCCTGGAATTCAATAACATTGCATTCATACCCCAGAGAGAACAGGGTATCCTTTACTTTTAGGGCGGAAGGGCTGAGAGTTTTTATTATTTTATTTTCCATATTTCCTCGCAGTCAACATCAACACAGGTAACCCAACCATGGCTTTTTCAATGACTTCGATTGGTTTAAAACCCGCGGTCTCGAGTATATTCCGGACATCTATTGGGTGGCAATCCACGATCGACGGCACTCGCTCATGGAACCAATTATATATTTTTACCGGAAGGCGATCTTCATGATTCAATGCCACCACTCCAATGCGACCGTTTTCCCTTAGCACTCTGTTGCACTCTCTGAGCACAAGCAAGGTATCCGTCGCATCGAAGAGTTCGAGAGTAAAACTGGTATAAATAGCGTCAAAGAAATTATTTTTATATGGCAAATTGATCGCATCGCCTTGTTGCAGATTAACAAGGTTTGTTGCCTTAGCGCGGTAAATATTATCCTGCGCAACAACGGACATCCCCTCAGAAAGATCGATCCCGAAAACTTTGCCGTCCGTACCTGCCGAGACTGCCAGTCCAACCAGCGTTAGGCCGGTTCCGAACCCAATCTCCAGCACCTTCTCTCCAGGATGGATGTCCAGGAGGCGTAGGCCGGCTTCTTTGAATTGTTTTTCGGGCATGGAAATTAAATCGTACCAACGACTCATCCGGTTGTAGTTGATTCTAGTCGCTGAATGGTTCATCTGATGAAGGCTCCCTCGCAGCCTGCCAAGGCGTCTCGAATATGTTGGGCGTGACCATGGAAAAGGTCCATCTGAACCGCTTCGCCAACCGGGAACCAATCCACTCCGATTGTCTCACTGCTCAAACCAGGTTCGCCACTGAGAAGTTCCACTTCGAAACATAAGACTACAATATAGGACTGGTTACCATCCGGATAAATGACCACTTGATCCGGATCAGAATAGACTCCAGTCAATCGTAGAACGCGTACCCTCAACCCTGTCTCTTCCCAAACCTCACGTTCGCAACTTTCCGAGACGGTTTCACCTGTCTCGATCATTCCACCGGGCAAACACCAGCTCCCGTTGTCTTTACGGCGGGTCAGCAATACCCTGGCATGACTTTCGCCGAAAAGAACTGCCGAGCATCCAAGGCGGAGTTTAGCCTGCTTTGTGAGGCGGTCTCCATAAATAATGTATGTCATGGAAAAATTATACCTGAGGGAGGATGTGCAAACCCGTCCAATCATGTTCGGACAAATGTCCCGTTCTTCAAATCAGTCAGTGCCTGTTGGATTTCCTCGGAAGTATTCATTACAAACGGTCCATAAGGGACAATTGGCTCCCCAATCGGCGTGCCAGCCACCAAGACAAAATGAACAGGGGAGATTCCGGCCCGGACTTTAACCTGATCACCCAACCCAAAGACCACCATATGGACTGCTTCGACTTCTGTGTCCTCGAAAAATCCCTTTCCATCGAAGACATATGCAAAACATGTGTGTTTTTCCAGAACCGGCACATTGATGATTCCGCCGGCTTCGAGCGTCACATCCAGGTATAAAGGATTGGCGACGATCTCCGTCACCGGACCAATAAGGCTGCCCACCATACCTGCAACTATGCGCACCCGGCAGCCTGCACCTTCGAAGACCGGGATGGTTGAGGCAGCAACCTCCCGATAACGCGGTTGAGACATTTTTTGATTGGCGGGCAGGTTGACCCACAACTGGAATCCATTAATAATCCCATCCGGTCCACGGCGAGGCATCTCCTCGTGCAGAATTCCACCTCCTGCTGTCATCCATTGAACATCTCCAGGCCCGATGAGACCGGCATTGCCCAAGCTATCCCGGTGGTTAACGCTCCCCTGGAGAATATAAGTAACTGTTTCTATGCCACGGTGGGGGTGCATCGGGAACCCACGGATTGGACCTTCAGCTGGATCATTAAAAGCAAAATGATCGAACAAAAGGAACGGGTCAAACCGATTGGAAACCAGGGGTACGATCGAACGGCGCAAGAGAACCCCTGCACCTTCCATGACATATTTCGGTTCAATAATTTCCTTGACGGGCCGACTTTTATTCAAACCAATGCCTCCGAATTAGACGATTGTATCAGTTGATAATAAACGTAGTATATAAAAAACCCCGCGTCCGAATTTCGGAAACCGGGCTCGACCATTGTGTTTCACAGCGCTACTTAAGGCAAAAACCCTGTTTTTCCAGAGCGGGGCGTAATTCTGTGCGCGCTGCCAAAGATACGCGCCGGGCAGAATGATCCGTCCACCCGTAGTCTTCCATCTCTTCCAGCTTACCAGGGACTGGCACCTGGCGACTACTATAAATACCAGTTGCGATCATGGTCGCATCGTAAGCATGTAAACTTTCGTCTTCTGCAGCACGATTATATGATTCCCAATGCAGAACCGATTGGAGTGGCAAACGCGGCTTGATATTGGATTTTTTGTCGGGCCACCCCAAAGTCATACCAGTGAGAGGGAAGGTGAGCTTTGGCAGACCGAGGAGTTCGATGATTTCTGCGGAGCTGTTGCGAATACTACCGATGTAACAGATACCCAACCCGATAGACTCAGCCGCCAATGCAGCATTCTGTGCCGCAATGGAGGTGTCAATTGCGGCGATGAGGAAGTTTTCGGTGTATTCGGTCACCTGGGTATACCCACGCAATTTGCACACTTGGTCAAGGCGTGCCAAATCAGCGCACCATGCTAAAAAGACAGGCGCTTCACGGATGTGAGCCTGGCTGCCACAAAGTTTGGAGAGTTGAATGCGCAACTCTACATCAGATACCGCAACAACGCTATACGCCTGTAGGTTGGATGAGGTAGAGGCGCATTGTGCAGCAGAGATTATTGTTTCGACAATGGAGACAGGCAGGGGGTCGGGTTTGTAATGCCGAACCGAGGTGTGGCGGTGGATCAGGTCGATGGTGGGGTTTTCCATGGATTCTCCGAGAAAGTTAAGAAGGAGGTAAATCAGAATTTTAAAGCTGGTGGTGTCCGGTATTTCGAGATTTCATTCGAATTTCCAGTTCGATTTCATCACGGATAGGTCTTCCATCATCGTCAAGAAGTGGAATTTGAGGT
>JBGOZL010000291.1:0-4128 GCA_041480185.1 Anaerolineae bacterium | reverse complement strand
GATAATTCCCTTTCCAAAACGATCAACTTCCCCGAAGATGCGACCGTTGAAGATGTAGCTGAAGCATACATGCTGGCATGGGAACTGGGCTGCAAAGGTATCACAGTTTATGTGACCGGTTCCCGGGAAAAGGTGGTGTTGGAGACCAAGGCTACCTCGCAAAAAAAACAGGCTCTGGGTGTCCCTTCGGGGACGATCGCTTACAGCGAAACAGTGGTTTTGCCTTTCGGAAACAATAATAATGGAAAGCCCGTATCAGAGACAGAGATCGCCACCCAACTGGCGGCTTGGCATGAGTCCAAGAAACCGCGTCCGCGTCTGCTGCCCGGGAGTACTTTCCGAGTAGAGACACCTCTTGGTAAAGCCTTCATAACAGTCAATGAGAACGGAGGCAAGCAGCCATTTGAAGTATTCATAAATACTGCCAAGGCTGGCTCGGAAACCGCTGCTGTTTCAGAAGCTATCGGTCGACTGGTATCATACGTCTTGAGACTTGCCTCTCCTATTGCATCTCGTGAACGTCTTGCGGAGGTTGTTCGCCAACTCTCAGGCATCGGCGGCGGACGCTCCCTGGGCTTTGGTCCAAACAGGGTTCGCTCTTTACCTGATGGTGTGGGTCAGGTGCTCGACGAGTATTTGCATGACCGTAAAACACACCAGATTACTGAATCCGGTGAGAAAACGGAACCCGAAATGGAAAATGACCAAAGCCATTTTCCCCAGGTCGAACCCGTCGTCACTCCCGTAAAAATGGGTGATCTTTGCCCGGAATGTGGCGAAGCAACCATGGTAAATGAAGAAGGCTGCCGAAAGTGTTATACATGCGGCTATAGTGAGTGTTAGAAGTAGATCGCTATTTATTGATAAAATATAGAGCAGAGAAAACTCTCTGCTCTTTTCGTTATAATACGTAAAGCATGTAGTTTACGGTTGCCGGAGATCCCGGCGACATTTTTGGTGGAATAGTACTCGTTGAGTGATATTGAAAACATGACGAAACCCGAACGTAGTCCACGCATGCAGGGAACCTTTGCTGCCCTGAAACATAAAAATTACCAGCTATGGTTTTATGGTCAGATGGTTTCTTTAATGGGTACTTGGATGCAGAGCACAGCCCAAGGGTATTTAATATATCAATTAACCGGTTCACCCGTTTACTTGGGGCTCGTCGGCTTTGCCGCTGGAGTCCCTACCTGGTTGTTTACCTTGTTTGGTGGTGTTGTTGCCGACCGAATCTCCCGCCGAACCCTGATGGTTATAACCCAATCCACAATGCTTGTGTTGGCATTCATATTAGCAGCTTTGACATTTACAAATGTCGTCCGACCCTGGCATATCCTGGTACTGGCATTTCTGCTGGGAGTTGCCAATGCCTTCGATGCTCCCGCGCGCGTTTCCTTTGTATTGGAATTGGTTCCTCGGGAGGATATGACCAATGCCATCGCTCTGAATTCGACCATGTTCAATACCGCCACGGTAGTGGGTCCTTCTATCGCAGGGCTGACTTATGCCGCCTTTGGACCGGCGTGGTGTTTCACTCTTAACGGCATTTCCTTTATTGCAGTCATTGTTGCCTTGCTGCTCATGCATATAAAATTGGATGCGCAACAAGCACGTCGATCTAACGCCATGGTAGAAATTGTCAAGGGATTGGAGTACGTTTTTACCAACCGTCTCGTCTTAAGTCTGACAGCAACAGTCGGGTTGGTGTCAATGTTCGGTTTTGGACTGATGAATCTGCTACCGGCTTGGGCAACGGACGTTCTCCGCGGTAATGAAGTCACCAATGGATTGTTGATCTCTGCCCGCGGGTTCGGTGCGTTGATAAGCGCACTCATGCTGGCCTCCCTGACCAAACATAAAATTCGGGGCAGGTTGTGGATGGTAGGATATATGGTTGTACCAGCCTCGCTTTTCTTCTTTGCTTGGATCCGCTGGTTGCCACTTTCCTTGGCATTACTGGTGGTGATCGGATGGGGCATGATGATGTTGACCAACAACAGCAACGCTCTTATACAATCCCGTGTGCCAGACAATTTACGCGGCAGGGTAATGGGGGTATATGCCTTGGTATTAAATGGCTTCATCCCAGTCGGCGCGTTGCTGGCGGGCGCGGTTGCACAGAAACTGGGCTCACCTGTCATGGTCATGCTCAGTGCGGGAATTCTATTGATCTTTGCTGTGGCAACGTGGATATTCTTACCGGAGATTCGCAGGCAGGAATAAGTTTGGGATTAATGGGGATGGTCACCAACTCTAGGTTCTGTCCTTATTTGTGGATTGTTGAGTGCTATCAGGTGGGTTCCTAGGATCAGTAAATAAACTCTTGCACTTTTGAATAATCTGTCTTCCTGAAAATCTATATCGGGACCACCTTTAGAAAGGATTATCAGCAAAACCATCGTTATATTCGAAATGTTGAGCGCGCCGAAATAAACTTCGTGTACAATAGTAAAAATGGAGGAGGCTGTATGTCTAAACGACTGGTAGTCGTGGCCGGAAACATTGGGGCGGGAAAAACCTCGCTTACAGAGCGGATTGGTTCGCGGCTCAGCTGGCGCACAGACTTTGAATCTGTAGCTGATAATCCCTACTTGCCAGATTTTTACGCCGATATGCATTCCTGGTCTTTCCACCTGCAGATATATTTCCTCGGCCATCGCGCTGACCAATACCTTGACGCGGCACACGACCCGCGTTCCGTCATTTTGGACCGGAGCATTTACGAGGACGCTTACATATTTTCACGAGCCTTGCACCATATGGGTAATTTAGCCGAGCGAGACTACCTGGCGTACCGGAAGCTTTTCGATCTGGTGGTGGGAAGCCTGCCCCCGCCCAATTTGCTGGTGTATCTAAAATGCCCGGTGGAAGTTCTAATGGCACGCATCCAGCGCCGTGCCCGAAACATGGAGACGGGAATTTCTACCAATTATCTATCACTGCTCGATTCGTTCTATGAAGAATGGTTGCGCACCTTTGATGTATGCCCGGTACTAACCATCCGAACCGACGACTTGGATTACGTCAATCAGCCTATGGCGTTGGAAGTGGTGGTTGGACGTATTCAGGAACGATTAGGCGGGAAGGAAGAGATCGACTTGCGCAACAAGTAAAACTCACCTGGTTATGGAGTTTTATATGAAAAATTGGAAGCTGTTATTACTTTTAGGTGGGATTTTACTTCTGGTTGCTGCCATTGCTGTATATGTAGCACGGATTGTATCCTGCTATCCCTCGGCGAGCATTTATTCACAATTCAGCCCGGAACAGGCAAAGGGGTTCCGGGAAGCCTGCCAACTGGATTCTCCCGTCCTCTCCCAATTCAGTAATTTTCTGTTGTTGTTCATTCCAGGCATTATTCTCTTCTCGATCTACTGGCTTATCACACGTCCCCGGGTCAAAAATCGCCGTGCCGGGCAATTGAATGGATTTTTACTGCTTCTGATGTTTGACAGTATATTGGTAATGTTTTTTGGGTTGCTTAATTACCCTGCTCCGGGGGTTGTTAATGGCCCTGCAGCTTGGGCAGCGGAAGCCATTGCGGCACTTGGTTTCCTATGTTACCTGGCTGCCTTGGCCCTCTGGAACTGGAAACGTTGGGGATTGCTGCTCTTCCAGGGTGCTTCGATCTTGCTGGCTGTTTTTACCCTGATTGGTGGCAAGTCGCTAATTCTGGCGGTAGTGATTATCGCGGGGGTGATTGGGTTGCCGTTGGTTCTGCGCCCGATGCGAAATAAATTGGACTAAATGGCACGTAAAGCAAATAGTAAGTTTGCAGTCACCAGTCTGAGTCTTGGTCTGGTTGGATGGGTGGTTTACACTCTGCAATGGTGTTTTGATTTAACTCTGGGCATCCTTTTGGCTGCTTTTACCGCTGGGATTAGTGCGGTTTTTTTGACTGTCCTGGATGTAATCCCATTTATTCTCTGGCTGGCAGGGATTGTGATTGGTCACATGGCTCTCAGTCAAATTAAACGCAGTGGGGGAGGTGGGCGTAGCCGTGCGGTTTGTGGGCTGTTGTTGAATTACCTGGGCCTGTTTTTTTCAATAATCTTTAACATCGTTATCATTATCCTGATCTTGGCTGGGGTTGGCATGGGTTTTTTTTATTTCTTTAAATTTTTT
>JBGOZL010000290.1:0-4129 GCA_041480185.1 Anaerolineae bacterium | reverse complement strand
CAGTCCTGCGTCAGGTCTTTCTTTGTCTCCACATTCAATCTCTTCCCATAGCATTTTCATTTGATTGGCCTCTCGCCTTTGAGTTCGTTGTCAGTTTCCCAGCCCTTTTGTCATGTAACGGAACCATCATATCAGAAAAAACCTCGTCCCCTCCATTCACTGAAGTGGCCCCCGTGCTTTAACCTTCATAGCTCCACCAAAACCTTAAAATCGCTCTCGCACAATATCCGCAGTTGCTGCCCTTTGAGAATTAATCCTTCAGCCTTGCGATGCTTTGAGCTTTTCTCATGGCCAGCCAATCGTTTGATATCTTGATCGCCGACAATGAGCAAGGTCGTGCCTTCCGTAACGTTTTCTTTTACCGTACAGCCGGCGCGTGCGGCCAGCGCCGCAGCATCCCGCCGTTGAAGGTTTAGGGCTCCGGTAAACACGAGAACCTCACAGAGAATCTGGACACCCACCATTTTTCCGTGTCATAGCCTTTGCGGAAGGGAAGAAAAATGTGGACATCCATTATTTTGAATTGAAATAGTGGGTGTCCAAGAGTTTTATTCTGTCAACTTCCCACATTCGCGTCTCTGGACAGGGTGCCCGGATATAGGGGAAAAACTGCAGTCCAAATCGCCCTCCTGTGCAAAAAACGGTGAACGTCCGCTCCTTTGGACTTATAATCAGCCGTGTGAAAATGAGCACCGAAGATCTCGCTGGAACGACCAGATTCACGCGGCGCCAACTCCTGACTGGGACAATCGGGTTCTTCGTGCGCGCCGCATCCGCGGAATCCACTCCGGTGTTTGACATCCATTGCCACTCGTCATTCCCGACACACAGCGAGAAATTGATAGTCGAGCACCAGAGATCCTGCGGAATCCGGACATCCGCATTGTTGCCGCTCAACTCGGCTGCGGCCCACATCGGTCTGCTGCCCAGCTTTAACATTGCGCAGGATTCCGCCATTCAGATGGCCCGGAAGTACGCGGGCGAATTTGTGTGGTTTGCAGTTGCTGACCCGCGAAAGAAAACCTGCTCGCAGATTCTTCGCAAATACCTTGAAGCGGGGGCCAGCGGAATCGGCGAGATGGAATTCCAAATCGACTGCGACTCGCCGAAGATGGAAGTAGTTTACAAGCTAGCGGAAGAGTTCCGCGTTCCGGTGCTGCTGCACTTCGAGTTTGGCGCTTCGAATACCGGGTTTGAGCGCTTCCCTCGCGTGGTGGCGAAATATCCTGGCGTTAGGTTCATCGGCCACGCCCAAACGTGGTGGGGCAATATCGATCTTCACCACCCCCAGGAACAGGTGTGGCCTGAACCCTCGGGCCCTGTCGAACCGGGCGGAATTACCGACCGGCTGCTTGCGGACTTTCCGAACGTGTACGGTGACCTATCTGCACATTCGGGCTTGAACCTGCTTCGACGCGACGAGGACTACGCCAGGACATGTCTTCAACGCCACCAGAACAAGTTGCTTTTCGGTTCCGATTGCGTGCACAAAGGCATGGGAGGACGCCAATGCTGGGCGCAGCAGACGCTGGCTGCGTTGCACAGGCTGGCGCCCTCCGATGCAATTCTGACCAAGATCTTGTGGCAGAACGCTCGCCAGTTGCTGCGGTTAGGGTGATTGGAAAAGATGTGGACACCCACAAAAGATGCGAAGCAAAAAGTGGGTGTCCACGTTCTTGATGACAGGCATGGATTTCCCCAATTGCCATGTACCAAGCAGGCGAAGGTAACAGGAATTGGGGAATTCCATGTCTGTCACCGAATTTTGTAGCTCAGGCCAAAGCCGAAAATGTACTTGTCATTGACACGGTTTTTATAGGCGTAATCAAAAGTCTCGACATAGCCGGGAACATCGGAAGCATTTTTATCCACCGCCGCCTGATCCGCTGGGATGGTAAGAGGGAGCTTCCCTGTTGGGTTAAATCTGCCGCGAAAGACGTCGAGCACCGCTTCGGCCTTGACGTCGAATGTCGCCAAAACCGCGGCAGCTCCGGGCTCGACTTCATTGATGACCCAGGGATTGATCAGGTTGATCACCGGCACGGTCGGTTTGGTCGCCTCGATCTTTTTGACTTTGGCGATATCGATGCCTGTGGGCGGACCGAGCGCGATATCGGAGTAGTCGTGCTCCGGCCTCTGATAAACGCTTGGGCGAAGCCAGACAAGCGCCACGTCCGCCTGATCCAGGGAATCTACAACCTGCACTGATGAATCCTTGGCAAGGAGCGATTTTAGCGAGGCGGTCTGCCTCTGGCTGGTCGTGAGCCCGTCCGAATTACCGGCACCACCCCTCGCCGCTCCGCCTCGACCTTGTCGGGCCGCGGCCTGTCCCGCCGCTCCACGATCACCCGCAGCTCCACGGTCACCTGCAGCTGCAGCCGGCGGAGTTCCACCCCTCTGGCCTCCTGGGTCACCACGGCTTCCTCCTGCAGCGGGTTCGGCAAAGATCTCCACGTAGATCTTCTTCGTGTTCCTGATCGGCAAGAGCTTTTTATCGTTGCGAAGGAGCACGATCGACTTCCGGTGCGCTTCGTCGGCTCGCGCGGCGGATGACGTTGAATTGGCGATTGCCTGGGCCCTTTCGGGGTTCGTGTAGGGATTCTCGAACAGCCCGAGTTGGAAAATCTCTTTGAGCAGATACGTGACTGAAGGATTGAGTTCGGACTCCTCAAGAAGGTGCTGGTTGACCGCGTCGATGAGTCCCTGCGGACTGTTGTTGTCCGAGAAGATGTTCACTCCTGCCTTTACAGCTTTGGCAAAGCGCTGCGGCAATGTCAGGTCCTGCACGCCAAAGGCGTTATTGCCAAGGATACCGGAGTCCGTATTGATCACACCTTTGAATCCCATGCGTTCGCGCAGCAGCTTCGTAAGAATCGTATTGTTGTAGGCGGAGGCAACCTCTTCAAACTGCTTCTTCTCGGACTGCCACCAATCTTTCGGGATCTGTGCACCGCTCTTCTCATTGGACGGGTTGCAGTAGTACGGCATGATGCCGCTGGTTCCCGCATCTACAGCAGCCTGGAATGGAGGTATCTGGTACTTGAAGAGGCTTCCCGGGGTTGGGTAGACGGCCCACTGGCCCCAGAGGTTATGCGGGTCGAGACCTTTGTCCACAGAACCATCGCCGGGGAAGTGCTTGATGGTCTGGGCTACGGATTCCGGCCCCAGGGCCTTTCCCTGAAAGCCTAGAACGATTTCTCGTGTCATATCGGCACTGAGTTTGGGACTCTCACCGAAGGTGGTCTGATTGCGATACCAACGCGGCTCAGTCGCCACATCGACCTGATAGCCATAGCATCTCTGGATGCCCGATGAGCGCCACTCGGCACGCGCAATCTCTGCAAAATCGCGGACCAGCTTAAGGTCGTTCGTTGCCGCCAAACCAAGTGTTCCCGGCCAGCTCGAGAATTGGCCCGCGGCTTCGACTTCCTCATAGACCAGAGTATCCCGGATGTGATTGCGCGGATTGGATGTGAATGCGATCGGTATGCCGAGCCGCGATTTCTCTGCAACCTCCTGCGAGATGTTTGCACGAGCGGCAAGTTCACGGGCGGTGAGGTTGTCACGCAGGATCAGAAATCGAATGTTTCGCTTATTGATGTAGTCGTCCAGGGAATTAGCATTGAACGACGTGATTTGCATCAGTCCCGCCTTCTCCTCCATGGTCATGCGCGAGAGAAGGTCGGCAACGCGCTTCTCGACAGGCAGCCGCCAATCCTCATATGGATCAAGCTTTCCATTCGCATTCAGATCGCGGAATTGCAGCTGATCCATTTTGATGACCGGTTTGACCCGGGCTTCTATCCTTGGCACCTTGGCTGATTGCAGCACTTCACTGGATTTGCCCGATGTCCATGCAGTCTGAACCCCTGGCGTGGCAACAAATCCAAGCGCCAGCATGATCGCACCGAGCAATCCGATTCTGATATTGCTTCGAGATGGCTTCATGATTCGATCTCCTTCATGAATCAGGAATAGGTTCAAATGGGTAAGGACATTGTGCACAACAATTCTTCATTTCCAAATTTGAATAGTTGGATTTTCAATCTTTCGCAGTATAAAAGACGAGACTTGGCTGCCGCAACGGCAAATTGAAAGGCCCGGTGTCAGGCCTGGAAGATTTAGTTTT
>JBGOZL010000289.1:0-4130 GCA_041480185.1 Anaerolineae bacterium | reverse complement strand
CGAGGCAAATATTACATGGATTGGCAAAAAGGTCAAAGGGCGCTTTTTGCGTAACGCCAAGCTCAAGCCGACGGATATTTACTTTAACCTCGCAGAATAATGTCTAAAACACCTTTTTGACAAGGGATAACGAAGAATTTGGGTATTATCCAAATTTTTCCTTAGTTGTTGTAACCAATGAAAGCGGAGATTCGCATGAGCGATCCGATTAAAAACAATGGCGAACTCATCGGCTGGCACGACCCGGATGAGAATCGCAAATGGGTGCGGGAAAACAAGTCCCGGCAGCTTGCAGACAAGCGTACCACGGTGGCAGATGCCATCCGTAAATATGTGCCGGATGGCAGTCTCCTCGCCATGGGAGGCTTTGGGCACATCCGCATCCCCATGGCGTTGATTTATGAACTGGTGCGCCAGCGCAAACGCAATCTCACGATAATAGGGAAAACCGCCGTGCATGACATTGACATTCTCATCGGCGGCGGTTGTGTCAGCCAGGTGGAAGTGGCTTATGCCTTCGGGCACGAATTGCGCGGGTTATCCCCGTGTGGACGCCGGGCAGTTGAGAACGGACAGGTTAAAGTAACCGGCGAGATCAGCAACGCTGGCTTCCAGTGGCGTTTCCTGGCCGCTGCCATGGGCGTGCCTTTTATGCCCATACGCTCCATGCTGGGTACGGATACCCTCCGGCAAAGTTCGGCCAGGGTGATTGATGATCCCTGGAGCGGCAAACCGATCGGCCTGGTCCCGGCTTGCTACCCCGATGTGGCGCTTTTTCACGTCCACCGCTGTGACCGGTTTGGTAATGCGCAGATTGATGGCATCATGGTCGAGGACTTTGAGTTGGCGCGTGCCGCCCGCCGGTTGATCATCACTACCGAAGAGATTATCGACCACGAGGAGATCCAGCGCCAGCCGTGGCGCACGGTGGTCCCGTTCTACCTGGTTGACGCGGTGATCGAGGTCTTCTTTGGTGCGCATCCCATCGAGATGCCCGTCACTTACTATTTCGACGAGGAGCACATCGCCCATTGGCTGGAGGTTTCTAAAACACCTGAAGGCACCAGCCGGTACTTTGAAGAATATGTGTTCGGCGTACCCGATTTCGATACCTACCTGGAGAAAGTGGGCGGTATTCGGAAACTCACTCACCTTAAGCAGGTCATGAAACTGCAGCCGGATTTGCCTTCCTCTATTAAGGAGGGTGAGTCATGACTTGGGAGAACCGTTACAACCTGACAGAATTGCTCGCCTGCGTGGCTGCCGGCTTGCTGGATAGTGGTTCTTCGGTCTTTGTTGGCACCGGCTTGCCCCTCGTGGCAGGCATGCTCGCTCAGCGCACGCACGCCCCCGGCCTGCTGATTATATTCGAAGCGGGTGGCATTGGGCCCCAGGTGCCGGCCTTGCCCATCTCCGTGGGGGATTCGCGCACGTATTACAAGGCTTCCGCTGCCTCCAGCATGCACGACGTGATGTCCGCCTCCCAGGCGGGTTATGTGGATTACGGCTTCCTCGGCGGTGCTGCCATGGACTGCTATGGCAATGTCAACACAACCGTCATTGGTGACTGGAGTCACCCCAAGGCTCGTCTGCCTGGCAGTGGGGGGGCTAATGACGTGGGGTCTTTTTGCTGGCGCACCATCTACCTGATGCGTCAGCAATCCACCCGCACCTTCGTTAAAAAATTGGATTTCATAACCACGCCCGGTTATCTGACCGGACCCGGTGCCCGCGAGCGGGCCGGGCTTCCCGCTGGCAATGGACCCTACCGGGTTATTACACAATTGGGTGTGTACGGGTTTGACGACGCCACCAAACGCTTGAAATTGCTGGTTCTCCATCCTGGTGTAACTGTGCAGCAGGTCCAGGAAGCCAGTGAGTTCGAAATCCTCATCCCGGGCGAGGTCGGCGTCAGCCCCGAACCGACCGCTGAACAGGTGCGCATCCTGCGGGAGATTGACCCGCATGGACTGGTGATTGGGAAATAGTGTCATTGCGAGCGGGGTGAAGCAATTCCATTATTTTAGGAATATTTATCCCGTCAATTTAGATAAATAAAATACTAGGAATTCACATCGAGGTGCAAAATGGATTTCAAATTTACCGAAGAACATCAGTTGATCAAGCAAACCGTGCGGGATTTTGCCGAGAAGGAAATTGCTCCACGCGCCGAAGACATTGATGTAACCGATGAGTTTCCTGCCGACATTTATAAGCGCATGGGCGTCCTCGGGATCTTGGGCATCCCGTTTGCGGAGGCTTATGGTGGCTCAGGCGGTGACTATCTCAGCCTGTTGATCGCTCTGGAAGAAATTGCGCGTGTATCCGGCTCGGTGGCCATCATCCTGGATGCTCATACTTCCCTGTGCTGCGAACCGATCTACCTTTTCGGTACCGAAGACCAGAAGAAGAAATACCTGCCTTCCCTGTTGCGCGGCGAAAAGATCGGTGCCTTTGGGCTCACTGAACCCCAGGCGGGTTCTGACGCTGGAGCCACCCGCACCCGCGCCGTTCGCGATGGGGATAAGTGGGTCATCAATGGACAGAAGCAGTTCATCACCAACGGCTCCCTCGCTGATGTGCTGGTGGTGACCGCCAAAACGGATTTCGATAAAGGCACTCGCGGCATCTCCTCGTTTATCATCGAGAAAGGGACGCCCGGTTTCCAGGTGGGACGCGATGAAAAGAAGATGGGGCTGAAAGGATCGGTGACTTCGCAGTTGTTTTTCGAGAATTGCCGCATCCCCATTGCGAACCTGTTGGGGAAGGAAAATGAGGGCTTTAAACAATTCCTGACCACACTGGATGCAGGCCGCTTGGCGATCTCTGCCATGGCGGTGGGTCTGGCGCAGGGCGCCTTTGACCGGGCGGTGGCTTACGCCAAAGAGCGCGAGCAGTTCAACCAGCCGATCGCCCGGTTCCAGGCGATCCAGTGGATGATCGCTGATATGGCTACTGATATCGATGCGGCCCGCCTGATGGTTAACCGGGCTGCCTGGTTGAAGGGACAGGGGGTTCATTTTTCCAAGGAAGCTGCCATGGCTAAATTATTCTCCACCGAGATGTCCGAGCGCGTTTGTTATAAAGCCATCCAGATCCACGGCGGCTATGGTTACGTGCGGGATTACGCCGTCGAGCGCATGTACCGAGACCAGCGCCTGTGTGCCATCGGTGAAGGGACCAACGAGATCCAGCGTCTGGTTATCGCCCGCCAGGTTCTCGGGCTTTGATTTCTCTCCCAAAATGAAGCCTGCTTTGGAAATATTTACTTCAGTGCAGGGTTGTTGGCAGGCATGATTATTATGCATGCTCAAATTCTCATTTCATGCCGCCGATAAGCTGTTAAGCTACCTAAAAGCGCTGCGCATTTAGGTTGGGGGATTATTCAAGCGAGGTAGCTGATTGTGATAGAGCTTGACGCTCGTTTTAGCAATGGGTCTTATACCAAGGTAGGTTCAGGATCTTCCTCTCCACCGGAGGTTGGTATGTTAAGTTATTCTCATCCTGAAGTACTTGTCGACACGCAATGGGTCGCCGAGCACCTTACTGCACCCAAAGTCCGTGTAGTCGAAGTGGGATCTGACTTGAGTGATTACAATTCCGGACATATCCCCGGAGCAGTGGGATGGGGTTGGAGTACTGACTTCCAACATCCCATCCGAAAGGATTTACCAGACAAGGGGGGAATGGAAGTATTGCTGGCCCGCTCAGGTATTGAAAGGGATACGACCATCCTCGTTTATGGCACTCGTCGTAACGGATACGCGACCTTCGCATTATGGCTCTTGAAATTCTATCGTCATTGCGATGTTCGTTTTATGAATGGAAATCGCGAGAAGTGGATTGCTGAAGACCGTCCACTGGCGACAGAAATACCGAATATCACGTCGTCTGTCTACATCACAGGGGAACCTGATTGGAATATTCGTGCGTCGCGCGACCATGTTCTCGATACCATTGGCAAACCGGAACGGATTTTGGTGGATGTTCGCACGCCGGAAGAATATCACGGTGAGTTGTGGGATTCGTGGAAATATCAGGCCGAAGCCAGCCAACGCGGTGGCCATATCCCCGGTGCGGTCAATATTCCTTGGGACTTGACGCTCAAGGAGGATGGTACCCTAAAGTCG
>JBGOZL010000288.1:0-4159 GCA_041480185.1 Anaerolineae bacterium | reverse complement strand
CGAACCGATATGCTGACCGACACCTTTTTTTAATTGCTCCCATCCATCGCCCTGAACAACCGGCCAATTCTGGATGCCAATAGCGGGAATGTCGATCTGGATAGCCTGCTGCGGCCCGGGGGTGGGAGCCGGCAGGTTCGCCAGGGATTGCACCAATGGGCGCAACTGTTCCGGGATCTCCGCCTCGTTAAACTGAGCGCCACCAGCCACGGAAGGAGGAGTATGACCGCTGGGCAGAACGACCGCCGTGATGAGCGGAGTGGAGGTGGGTGTGTTCTGTTCCTGGCGCAGGGCAGAGACGACCTCCTGATTTAATGTGCGGAGCAAACCAAAGCCGTTGAAGAGAATGCCTGCCAGCCCAAGGACTGCCAGGACTTCCACAACAAGCAGAAGGCCATCGAACCAGCGTCTCTTCAGGGGAGGCGAGACGAAGTTTCCGGTATTGTCTTCCTGCCCCTCGTCTGGCAGCTGGGTGCGCCATTCGTCGAAGGCTGCTGGCGGCAGGTCGGGTGCAAGACTAACGGCCCGCCCGGTACGGCGAAAGCGCTCGAGCCGTCTCTGGCGGGAGTCGTGGCGCTTGTCCAACAACAAACGGCGCAATTCCTGCTCCGAAAGGTCTTCCGGTCGCTTCGCATTCGTCACGGGCGTGATTATACCGCACCTACTGAGACGTTTTTACACGGGAAAATTGGAGCTTCCAACCCGTAAAATAGCGTTTATAATGGGTTATTCCTGTTAACCTGTGCTGGAAAGACCGTCACAGGCTTTTAGCCAAAAGGAGGTTCCGATGGCTTTCAGTTTTAAGAACAAAAAAGGTGTCACTTACTTCTTGCATTCCAGGAGCACGATTACCAAGACCGGGAAAACTCAAACACTGTACTTCTTCGCGAAAGAAAAGAAGGCCGGCGTTCTGGAGATGGTCCCCGCCGGGTACAAAGTGTCCGAGACCACCAATGGTCTACCGGTGCTGAAGAAAGTCTGATGCTGGAATAAATCAAAGGCTCCCCTTTTGGGGAGCCGATGTTTTTAAGGGGCAATGGTGGCCGGGTTGAAACACGGCTGATAATCCGCGCCAACGATAAGTACATAATTTATATCCGCCTGCATCGGCGCAGAGACAAAAGCCCCCGAGGGCAGGCCAAGAACGTTCAAGATCGAGCTGATGCGGCTCAGGTCGGGGGATGCAGACAGGTCATAGAGCAGGGAATTGACGTAATTCTGCCGGTCAGCAGCCGCAAGACGGGTGTTATAACCAACGTAATTCAGGCGCTCGGAGGCCAAGGAATCCCAGCCGGGATTCGAAGTCCCATTGCGAACTTCCACGGTCAGGGGTACCGCGTCGGTGGTACGGGGTGCGAAGGCGAGGGCCTGTTGAAGCATGGATTGGATGGCAGGCCCATTGGGAAGTTGTACGCTGGCGCCGCCGGGTGTTATCCAGCTGGTGACGAGACCTTTCCCGATGTAAAAGCCGCGGATATCTGCATTGGTCACATGCAGAGCCAGTGGGGCAAGTTGCAGAAGGTCAGGCAGGGTCAGATCAGTGATGATCGCAGAACTGAAGTCGCTATAGAGTTCCGGAATTTTGCTGATGGAGTCTGTCTTCAGAGCCTGATTAAAGAGGGCACGCAGCACTTCCTGTGAACGACGACCGCGGTCGAAATCGCTGGACATCTTGCGCGAACGGGCATACCAGAGAGCCAGGTCGCCATTCATGTGGACGACCCCCGGGCCGACGGTGTAGACCGACCAGTTGTTTTCGTTGTTCGGGTCAAGACCTGGGTCATTCAGGTGCCAGTCGGTGTAGGGACAAAAAACCGGCACGTCGATCCCACCCAGGGTGTCCACAATGCTGCTGAAACCGGTGAAATCCACTATCGCCAGATGGTCAATGGTGAGGCCCAGGTTGTAATTGATGGTATCTTTGAGCAGGGCAAAGCCTCCCCCGGGGTAATGGTACGCCGGCATTTGGCCATACTCGTAAGCTGTGTTAATGCGATCCATCCCGACAGTGGGGATATAGACGTAAAGGTCGCGGGGGACCGAGATCATCGCCACCTGCCCGGTCCCAGGCCGGATGACTACAATGATAATGGTATCTGTCCGGAAGTAGGTCTGACCGGGACGCTTATCCGAACCCAGCAGGAGGAAGGTAACCGTCCCCTCACTGGATAAATCCATGGACGGGTCAGGGGCGTAGGGAGGGATATAAAACGACTCCGGTGTGGGTGTGGGAGGGATAATGGCGTTGGGATCGAAAGTGGGTGTAGGGGGTCCCGGTGTTTCCGTGAATACGGCGGTATTGAGAAGGGCTTCAGGGCCATTGTACGGTTGGAAGGGGGTGGGAGTGGGGGTTGCATCCGCTGGAACAGTGACGAGGTAGAGAGTGGTGGGGGTGGCAACGGACGCGGAGGGCTGGCTTCCACAGGCGGAGAGAATTAAAACCAACAAACAGGCGAGGTTAATTATTCGTGTGCGCATTGAACAGTGTGATTAAGACCTCTACCAGCAACGTCACGGAGTTGGGATCGTATCGGTTGGAGTTGGTGTGTCGGTGGGGGAATAGTAACCGGTGGTGGGCGTTTCGGTCACGGGAGTTTCGAATGGCAGATAGAAGGTCGATATTTCGGTTGGCATGTAGGTGTCATAGAAAAGGGTCGGTGAAGGCATTATTGGAGCCCAAGGCGGGACATAGAGAAGTTGCCCGATGTGAATATTAAAGTTTGGCAGACAGTTAGCCCGCTGGATGACCGTATAGGGAATGCCATAAATCTGGCCCAAGTGGTAGAGCGTATCACCCTTCTGGACAACGTAGATGACCCAGGTGCGAGGAGCACCGCAAGCGACCCGGGTATGGGTAGGCACAGGCGAAAGGTATCGGGTGGGCGAGGAAGTCTGGGTGGGGGTCCAGGTGACTGGAAGGGTGGTTACCCGGGTAGGAGTCCAGGTAGGAGTCCAGGTGGGAGGCGGAGTGGGCGGTGAAGTGGGAGGAACAGACGAGGGGCAAGATAAAGGCTCCCTGGTGGGGCAAGCGTAAATCACAGGGGTGGGAGAAACCCCCTGAGAAGGGGACGGCTGCCTGGTCAGGGTAGATGAGGGCAGCGGGGTGGCTGTGGACAGACGAATAATCCCCTCAGCCTGGGATAGGGAAAGAATTCCAAAGAGCATTGCGCTCGAGATTAGGATGAGAACGATTCCCCAGATAATCTGCCGTGTATTCCGCATCTTATATCTCTTGATCACCTGTCATGTTTCTTCATTTCCCTTTATTTTTCTTCTTCCGCTTTTAGAAGAACCGGCAGCAGGATGCTAAAAGTGGATCCGCAGCCTGCTTCAGTTTCGACCCAAATGCGACCACCCTGGGCCTCGACCAGCGCCTTGGCAATTGAGAGCCCGACACCGGTATCTCCGAGTCCCTGGATCAGGCCGTGATCGGCGTGGTATCGGCGTGCGAAAACGCGAGGAATATCTGCGGAAGCGATGCCTCCGCCGGTATCAGTGACCTGAATGGAAATAAAGTGTTCATTTAGTTCACTTTGAATTTGCACCCGCAGGGTGACAACGCCTTCCACCTGGGTTGCACCGGTGGCATTTTGCAGCAGGTGGATCAGGATCTGCTGGAAGGCATCCCGGTCGGTGCGGATAAGCAGGGCAGAATCAGGAATGTCGAGCCGCAGGGTGATGTTCTTTTCGCGGATCTGGGCGCTGGTGTAAGCCATGGCGTTATCAATGATGAGATTCAGATCAATCGACTCTGCCTTGAATTCCATCCTGCCGGTCTCAAGGTTGGTAATCTGGATCAGATCGTTCACCAGTCCGCCAATGCGATCGGTGGAAGCTTTAATTCGTTCAATGAACTTGCGCTGCAAGGCACCCAGGACACCGACTGATTCACCCATCAACAGATCGGTGTAACCGATGATGGAAGACATCGGCTGGCGCAATTCCTGGGAGATGGAGGCGATGACATCCACCTGCTCGCTGGTGATGGGCGGAGAAGGACGCTCTTGAAGTTTCATGACATTCACATTGGCTTCTGCCAGCGTATTTTGCATGCGCGCCAATTCTTCAAGAGCGTTATGGAGTTCTCCTTCCAATTGAGCTGAATCGGCCGTCTCCTCGCTCACTTCTCCGGTCTGGCGCATCTGTTCGATTTGGGTTT
>JBGOZL010000287.1:0-4170 GCA_041480185.1 Anaerolineae bacterium | reverse complement strand
GTGATCGCCGCCGTCAATGTCGTCTTGCCATGGTCAATATGTCCCATGGTCCCCACGTTCATGTGCGGTTTCGTCCGCTGATACTTCTGCTTCGCCATAATCCTTGCTCCTTCCTTGACAAAATTACGAGTTCTCGAAGCCCTCAATGGGATTTGAACCCATGACCCCATTCTTACCAAGAATGTGCTCTACCGACTGAGCTATGAGGGCGGAGGTGGGCAGTGAAGGATTCGAACCTCCGAAGGCTTTTGCCAACTGATTTACAGTCAGTCCCCTATGGCCACTTGGGTAACTGCCCTTATTTACCAGCCGTTTCACCTGCAGGTCGTCTGGATCCATCCCATTGAGGAGGCCAACCGACAAGCCAATAAGCGGGAAGGGCTTTGAAAACAATCCAAGCCGACGACGGGAATTGAACCCGTAACCTACCACTTACAAGGCGGTTGCTCTGCCGGTTGAGCTACGTCGGCAAGGTCCTTTCCCGGCTTAAGCGGGGGAATTATACCAAAGGCACCCCGTCCATACAAGGTTAACGCGCCGGACTACCGGTCTGCACTTTCCTTTTCCCATTGGGACGCAATACGCATGGCTGGAAAGACCGGCGGGGTAGTCTATCAGGGTTTGGGGAGAGAGTCAAGAAAAATGCTATACTATATTTCGTTTGCTTTATATGTAGGAGAGAAGAACCATGAAAAAAATCCGCTTGTTTATTTTTCCGCTGCTCGGCTTGCTTTTATGCAACCTGGCAATACCTGTGCAGTCCCAAACAGGCATCCAGCTCATAAGTGACACGGCGACACTTTCGTTTCCGAATACCGCCACATTCAAGGCTGAGTTCAAGTCAGGGGCAAATATCACTTCCGTGGTGCTCGAATATGGTGTGGATCAGTTGACCTGTGGTACCGTGATAGCCAAGGCTTTCCCCCAGTTCACAGCGTCGGGTGACGTGCAGGTAGTGTGGGCGTGGGATATGCGCCAATCTGGTTCGCTTCCTCCGGGGGCGACACTCTGGTGGCACTGGCTGGTGGAGGATGCCAATGGCGCTAAATTTACCAGTCCCACGCAAACGATCATCTGGCTGGACAACACTCACAGTTGGCAGGTGATCTCTGGAGGAAACATCAACCTCCATTATTATGACGGTGGGCAGTCTTTCGGGCAAGCCTTGCATGACGCCGCTTCTCAGGCGTTGGTGCGCCTCTCCAAAGATGTGGGCATCAGCTCCGACAAGCCGGTCGATATTTATATTTATGCCAATACAAGTGATTTGCAGGCCTCCATCCTTTATGAACCATCCTGGGTCGGCGGCCAGGCATACCCTGAGACAAACATCGTCATCATCGGCGTTTCAACCGATCAATTGGACTGGGGGAAAAGCACCGAAGCACATGAACTGACCCACGTTCTCGTTGGACATTTAACATTTTCCTGTTTGGGTTTCATCCCAACCTGGCTGAATGAGGGTCTAGCAATGTATGGAGAGGGAGGACCAGCAGCTGCTGATGCAACCCAATTCGACCAGGCCAAGGATGCCAACCAGTTGCTTGCCCTGAGTTCGCTGGCGGGCGCTTTCTCCGATGAAGCCAATCGCGCCACTCTATCCTATACAGAAGCTTACAGCGTGGTCAATTATCTCATTCAGACCAATGGGCGGGATAAGATGACCACTCTATTAATATCCTTACGCAATGGAAATACGATCGATCAAGCTTTGCAGTCCTCTTATGGTTATGATACGAACGGATTGGAAGATGCCTGGCGTGCTTCAATAAGTGCAGCGCCACGCGTTGGGACTTCGAACCCGACACCGGTTTTCACACCGACGAAGGTACCGACATTTGTCCCGATCGGTGCTGCTCCGCTGGCGCCGGCTGCTTCAACGCCACGACCAACCCAAGCGCAAGCTTCGGCCACTCCCCGTGCATCTGGGCAGCCAACGGGTCCTGCGCCAACCTCGGCGCCTTTGGCTGAGCAGCTTGGGATAAGTTCCGGGGTGATAACCGGAATCGAGTTTGGGCTGATCGGATGTGTCCTGGCAATCGTTGTGATTGCAGTGCCGGTCATTGTCACCACCCGCCGCCATAACCGGAGGCCAAAATGAAACACACTTTTAAATATATCTCCCTCCTGACGGTCACAACTTTTATGTTGTTGGCGTGCCAGCTTACGGGTATTGCCACCCCAACAAGCATTAGCGTACCGACCAATTCCGCAACATTGACTTCAACGGATGAGCCACTTACTTATGTAAACATAGAGAGCGGGGTGCGGGTCCATTATCCAGCCGGATGGACCGAGCAAACGCCTACCCAAGGTGACCAGTCGGTGGTGGGTTTTGCCAGCCCAGACAAGACCGTGTTTTCATCTTTATATGTGTTTGCTGCCCAAGCGGGTGATACGCCTGAATCGACGATTAAATCCCTCAGCAGTTCTGCATTGTCCGGATTAACCAATGTTGTGGTTATCAGCAATGCGGCCCTTTCCCGTTCCGACGGCACGCCTGCCTGGAGTCAGGTGGTGACGGCTCAAAGCAATGGTAATGATCTAAAAATAAACCTGACGACGGAAATTTACGGGTCACGCTTGTTTTTTATGCTGACCTACGGTTCACCTTCGGCATACGATTTTTATGCCAAAGATCTTGCTACATTGCTGAACGGGATGGTCTTTGAATCACCAGTAGTTAACGGTGTGGACCGCAGCAAGGCGCTTTTCCTTTCAGGCGGCGAAAGCACCAACCCGCGCGACTACGATCCAGCCACCGAACACGATTCAGGAGATAAACGCGTTTTCAGTGGACTGGTGTCTCTCGATCCCAATCTGAACCTTGTACCCGAACTGGCAGAATCATGGGACATTTCTCCCGATGGCACGGTTTACACGTTTCATTTACGTACAAATGCCAAATTCCATGATGGTCGTGCCGTGGCGGCAAAGGACGTAATCTATTCCTGGGAACGGGCTGCCAAACCCGCCACCCAATCAGATACCGTCCTGACATACCTGGGTGATATTGTGGGTGTGACTGAGCTGCAGGCAGGCACAGCAGATCACATTTCCGGATTAAAAGCGATTGACGACCATACCCTGCAGGTTACGATAGATGGAGCCAAACCTTACTTCCTGAATAAATTGACCATGCCGGTTGCCTTCGTATTGGATCAGAAAAACGTCGAATCCGGATCGAATTGGTACCGCACTCCAAATGGCACAGGACCCTATAAACTGACCCGTTGGGACAGCTTCCAATTAATGGCCTACGATGCCAACCAGGATTTCTATCTTGGGGCGCCATCCATCCCGCAAATAGTCGTGGAATTGTTTTCAGGGATAGGCATCAACCTGTTTGAATCAGGTGAGATTGATATGACTGGCATATCTTCTTCCGATGTCGCACGTGTCCTGGACCCGGCTGACCCCCTCCATCCCGATGTGTACAGCGGTGTGAGCCTTTGCACTGATTATGTGGTTTTCGATGTAACCCAGCCGCCCTTTGATGATGTCAAAGTGCGCCAGGCTTTTACCATGGCATTCGACCGGCAGAAATATATTGACGTGGTCAATAGTGGAGTCGGCATCCCGGCCAACGGACTTTACCCGCCCGCCCTGCCAGGATACAATCTGAACCTCCAGGGGCTTTCTTATGACCCCGTGCATGCACGCCAATTGCTGGCAGAATCCAAATACGGCGGCCCGCAGGGATTACCACCCATTACGTTTACCGATGCAGGTTTTGGCAATTCGGCAGGCCCGAGCGTGGCAGCCATGGCACAAATGTGGCAGCAAAACCTGGGTGTGACCATTACCATTGAAAACCTTGAACCGGATAGATACCTTGATTTGCTGGATTCCGGCCAACACGGCCAGCTATTTTCCGGCGGCTGGTGTGGTGATTATCCCGATCCGGAGAATTTCGCGGACGTGCTGTTCCATACCGGCGCACAGCAGAATACCGGAAAGTACAGCAACCCGACGCTGGACACAGTCCTGGACCGGGCAGGCGTGGAGCAGGATGTGACCAAACGGATCCAGCTCTACCAGCAAGCAGAGCAGATGATCGTCCAGGATGCACCTGCGCTTTTCATTATGCACGGTGTATCCTACGAACTGGTCAAACCGAATGTGAAAGGGTTTGTGCTGACGCCGATCAGCATTCCACTGGAACGCTAT
>JBGOZL010000286.1:0-4185 GCA_041480185.1 Anaerolineae bacterium | reverse complement strand
TGGGCTGGCGGAGGAAGCCCCTTCCGCTTATAAGGATGTGGACGCAGTGGTCGAAACGGTTGTTGCAGCCGGGATAGCGCACAAGGTAGCACGCCTGCGACCGCTGGCAGTGATTAAAGGATAGGGGGAACAAATTCGATGCTTCAAACGTCTCCATTTCATACCTTACAATTCGGGTATAAAAAGGAGAATAAAATGTCCAAAATTAGTAAATCGTTTATCCTAATCCTGCTTGCCGGTTCCATTCTGACCGCATGCACATCTCAACCCATAGCCTCTCCGTCACCTTTACCTGCACAAGGGGACAATCCTTATGCACCTCAGCCAGGCGATGCGGCAATGATGCAGAGTAATGTAGAAATCGTTTCTGCGTCGGTATTGATTGCAGAATCATTTCCAAGCCAGATTTCGATCTCGCTAGAATATCGGTTGACCACACCATGCAACCAACTGCGGGTGAATATTAGTCAACCTGACAGCATGACCCGCATTCAAATGGAAATATATGGGATTGCACCTAAAGACAAGCCCTGTACCCTGATGGCGCTATCAACCCCCCAGCGGGCGAGTATCAGCTTGGGAAGTTATTCACCCGGACAGTACACCGTTTGGATTAACGGAGTACAGGTTGGTGAATTCAAGGCCCAATAAGCCAAAACAACTCAAAGTATCACTACATAATAAACGAGCCGGAGATTTTTTCTCCGGCTCTCCAATTGAGTTAATAAGGATTACTTTTCCAAAATTTGTGACAGGAACAATTTCGTCCGGTCTTCTTTTGGTTCGGTAAAGATCTCTTTGGGAGTACCCGTCTCAACGATCAGACCATTGTCAAAGAAATACATCCGGTTTGCCACGGCCTTGGCGAAACCCATTTCGTGCGTCACCACCAGCATGGTCATGCCGGATTTTGCCAGTCCGATCATCACGTCCAATACTTCCTTGATCATCTCCGGGTCGAGCGCGGAAGTCGGCTCGTCGAATAGCATGATCTTTGGTTCCATGGAAAGAGCACGTGCGATTGCTACCCGCTGCTGCTGGCCTCCCGAGAGCTGCCCGGGGAACTTATCAACCTGCTCCGGGATGCCCACCCGCTCGAGCAATTCTTTCGCTTTTTCTTCAGCCTTTTCTTTTGACCATTTACGGACCTGGATCGGCGCCAATGTAATGTTCTGCATTACACTTAAATGAGGGAACAGATTGAATTGTTGAAAGACCATCCCCGTTTCCGTGCGGATCTTCTCAATATTGCGCATATCTTTAGTCAGTTCAATCCCATCAACAATGATCGTTCCTCGTTGATGATCTTCAAGCCGATTAATACAGCGAATAAAGGTTGATTTTCCCGAACCCGAAGGACCAAAAATAACTATAACTTCCCCCTTATTTACCTCCATGCTGACGCCCCTTAAAGCCTGGAATTTTCCATACCACTTTTGTACATCCCGGGCGATTATTATCGGATCATTCGTTGTCCATTCACTCATCATCTACTCCCAATTTGCATTCTAACCGCATGTATTTTCAAAAAACCATACTTTGTATATTATAGGTCAAAACCGGTAGACCGCAAATAAAATTATTTAAGAAGTCCCGGTATCCAGGGTGCTGATGAAGGCAAACCGTGCGTGCGTTAATTCCGCCAGCGACTCAACCGGCAACTGGATATTTAGTCCGCGCTGACCGCCGCTTACATGAATATTATCCTGACTGTGAGCTTCCTCGTCGATCACCACTTGAAAGCCTTTATTCACAAGTACCAGAGGTGAGATCCCACCAGCCAGCAAACCGGTCAACTCTTCAGCTTCGCGTTCAGTTGGCAAGCTTACCTTTTTTTCCCCCAACGCCGCTGCAAGCATTTTCAGGTCCACGTGGTGGGGTCCAGGGATCACCGCCAGGATTGGTTTGCCCTTCGGGCGGGTAACAACGATGGTTTTATAGATCAGTTTCGGATCCAGGCCAAGCACCCGGGCAGTCTCATCAGCGCCAAGCTTTATCGGCGGTGTTTCAAACGCCTTGAAGGGAATATTTTTGGAATCCAGCAAACGGGTCACGTTATTCACAATTGGCATGGAGTTTATCCTGGGTCGGGTGAACATGCTATACTTGCTTCGGATTTTACTCGATAATGAACACATCCATGTCATTTCCCAAACTTCTGCGGATCGCCACCCTGGCAGGTTTGATCGCCTGGGCTGCCATCAGCCTAGGGCGCTTCATCCAGGAAAGCTTTTCACAGGCAGGCAGCAATGATTATTACACTCACTGGCACGCGGGATATTTCGTTGAGGGGAATTGCCTACCCTTGAGCAATCCCAGCGGGTGTAAAAAATCCATTGATATGCCCGGAATGGGCTTCAAACCAATGCCGGTTTTGGTTCGGGCTGGTTGAAGTAAAATAGATATAAATGAAAACGTCCTCACCCCTCACTCTAAAAGAACTCCTGAACGAGCTTCCTGATTATTACACAATTGCCGATCGGGAGTTAATCCAGCACGCCTACCGGTTGGCTGAAAAAGCTCACGTCGGTCAGAAACGTGCTTCCGGAGAGCCGTATGTAAATCATTGTTTGGCAGTTGCGGCCATATTGGCTGAGTATTCCATGCCTGCCGATATCATCGCTGCAGGCCTGCTACACGATACGGTTGAAGATACTTCTATCAAATATGAGGATTTGCGCAGGGATTTCGGGGATGGGGTGGCCAAACTTGTCCAGGGCGTGACCAAACTGACCCAGTTACCGCGAGTTTCAAGGGGCGAGCACCAGGAGGAAGCCCTGCGGAAGTCGGACGAGGCCGGTTCAAAACTGGAGGAAGAAGCAGCTAAACGAAACCGCAAACACGATCTGGCTACCGAGACTCTGCGAAAAACCTTCCTGGCCATGGACAGCGACGTGCGCGTGGTACTTATAAAGCTGGCCGACCGCCTTCATAACATGCGCACCCTGGGAGCATTCCCGGAGGCAAAGCGTCACCGTATTGCACAGGAAACGCTCGATATATTTGCACCACTGGCCAATCGGCTGGGCATCTGGCAGATGAAATGGGAACTCGAAGACCTGAGCTTCCGCTATACCAACCCGGAGAAATACAAGGAAATCGCTGAACAACTGGCTGAACGCCGAGAGGCGCGCGAGACCGAGATCCAGCAAATATCCAAGGCAATTTCCAAATTGGTGGCTGCTTCGGGTATCAAGGTGGAGATATCAGGCAGGTCAAAACATATCTACTCCATCTATCATAAGATGATCGAAAAAGGGAAATCCTTCGATCTGGTGCGCGATGTACGCGGTATTCGATTGATCGTGCCGGATGTAACGGCCTGTTATACCGTTCTTGGCCTGATCCACACTCACTGGCGACCCATCCCGGGTGAATTCGACGATTACATCGCAGCTCCAAAGGACAATTTCTATCAATCCCTCCACACGGTTATCATATATGACGATGGTAAACCCGTGGAGGTGCAGATCCGTACTCGCGAGATGGACGAAAATGCCGAGATCGGTATCGCTGCCCACTGGCGGTATAAAGAAGGTGGTGAACGGGGCAAGTATGACGAACGCATCAACTGGCTGAGGCGGGTAATGGAGTGGAAGCAGGATGTGGACGATGCCCAGGAGTTCGTGGACAGTATGAAGACGGATGTGTTCAAAGATCGCGTCTACGTTTTCACCCCACATGGCGATATCATCGATCTCCCGGCCGGTTCCACGCCCATCGATTTTGCCTACCACGTTCACACCACGGTCGGCGATCGCTGCAGGGGTGCGAAGGTAAATAATAAACTCATCCCGCTGGACTACACGCTTAAGACCGGTGAGCAGGTGGAAATCCTGACCGCCAAACAAGGTGGCCCCAGCCGAGACTGGCTTAACCCAAACCTGGGACTTGTACGGACCCAGAGGGCTCGCTCAAAAATTAAAGCCTGGTTCAAGAAGCAAAATCGAGAGCAAAACGTTACACAAGGCAAGGAAATCCTCGAGCACGAAATCCAGCGTCTCGGACTGGCTGAATTGGATGAGAATGGGCTGAAAGCTCTCGCCCAAAATTACCAGCGCACTCCTGAAGAACTCTATAATGCCATAGGGTGCGGAGACCTGACCATCGGACGAGTGGTCAATAAACTGCTAGAGGCTAAAGAAAGCGACGATATCCTGGTCGTTGTACCGGCATCCAGTGAAG
>JBGOZL010000285.1:0-4202 GCA_041480185.1 Anaerolineae bacterium | reverse complement strand
TCCAGCCACACCGGCATGATCATCAAAGCAGTCCACTGCCATGAATAGTTCATAAGCCGCGTCCCTTAGCAACGAAGCCATCCTTTGCATATAAGAAGTCGGCTCCACCTTCAATACCTGCATTTCGATCAGGGTGCTGTAGGCATAGTCGAGCACATCGTCAATCGTGCGGGAAAGGGAAAAAATATCTTCACGATCAAATGGGGTGATGAAGGTCTTGTTCAACTCGTAGATCAGGATGCGCCGAGCCTCATCGGCTTCTTTCTCTTTGGAGACGAGCGTGGCTGCGGCAGCAGGGTCCTGGCTGGTCATATAGATCTTCAAAGCATCCAATCCAGCCAGTGAAAGGGCAGCTTGCTCGTGGATCAATTTTATGAATATGTTCTTGCGTCTTTTAAACAGCTTAAACATGCTGGACCTCCAAAATACTCAGTTCAGGTGAATACACCCTGCCTCAACCAATTTTCCCAGGCCGATTTTAACCTGTTCAAAGCTATTGAAACTCATTACCTCAATGGTGCGGATTGCCTCTTTAGGAAGATATCCGGCCACCATGTGAAAATCCACATCTCCCAAACCGGGCGCTTGATGATCTAAAATCCCGATTACGTCGTGGAGATGGGTTCCCAAAATGCGCCCTCTGAAGCGCTGAAGCCACATTTCGCTCGGGAAAAAGCCGAGCTGGTCCAGCACGGTGGCATGACCAACATCATAGATAAATCCAAGCTGGTCTGCTTCGGCAAGCGCCAGCAAATCGGACAATTCATCCGGGGTGGGAATGTCCAGGTAGTGGTACCGGTTTTCCAACCCCAGTCGGACAGTATGACGGCCGGCAAATTCCAATAGTTCCTTCAAGCTCTTCTTTACCGCTTCCAAGCGTGGGCCAATCAGCTTGAGGCGCGTTGTCAATGCAAGTTGCTTCAATTCCTGGTACTCAGCGGTATCCTTCCGGCCGGTCTGAAAAAGATCGCGCATTTTTCTCTCAATGACCATATCCAGCGATACGTGCCCTGCATGCACCACCACCGTCCCCACAGATAATCTCCCCGCCAGCTCGATGCTGCGCTTGACCGCTGCCACCCCCTGCTGCCGGCATTCCTCGTCCGGGGAGGAAATAATCCAGTCCCGCTCCTTGAGGGTTTCCAAAGACACATCAGCCGGACAGGGCTCATGGATGCTGCTGATCTGGTATTTGCCCAGGTTCACACTGCCCAGCATCTCGCTATTGACCTGGTGGTTCAGTTCGATTTTTTTGAAACCCAGCCTGCCTGCAGCCAAAAAGAAGTCACTCAGCAGCGGAAATTTTGCCTTCGCCCACATGGTGGAGAGGGAAGCATCGTAGACCAGGGTGTCTGCAGGTTGGTTTTTACCGTTTCCATTTGATCGGACAGGAAATAGGTCAAGCAATTCTTTCAGGTTGTCTATGTAAAAATCCGGGGTTTGTTCCGGGGGGATCGAAGCTTGCAGGGGCTTGTGGGGGAGGCGCAGGATGACGGTCCTGTGAAATCCGGCCCGGCGTGCCGCAACTACATCCCATTCCGGACGGTCGCCGATGTACGCACACTGGCTGGGGTGGATCCCCATTCGGTCCGCGGCTTCCAGCAGGATATCTGGCCCCGGTTTTCGTTTCCCGATCACACAGGACAGGATGACCGTTTCGAAACAACCAGCGATGCCTTCTTTTTCCAGGGCCAAAGGCGCATCGATGCTACCGGTTGTGTTACTGGCCAGTGCCAGGCGGTATCCGCGGCGGTACAATCCGAGGATGACCTCCCGCGTTTCTGGGTACACGATGCGCGTGGCAAGCGCATCCCGCCAAATGTGATTGAGATCCATTGCGATCTTGCTGATCTTTTCCAGTGACCAGTCGGGCAGCATCCATTTGGTCCAAAGATCAACTTCATTCAATTCGGTCAGGTTGCGGGTGGCCCATTCATCGTAAGCTGCCTCGCGCGCGGCTAAAAGCCGGGTGAACTCGGCAGCTGAAGCATCCGCCCCCAGCAGCTCTTGGATTTTGCGGACGATCTCCACCCGGCTGGTTTCATCCCGTTTGTAGTTCCTTCGCAGCGTCCCCCCAATGTCAAAAATGATGGCTTCGATATGGTCTATCATTTCCTAATACCCGATTCCGTTTGGTCTTGCGCAGTTATAAGTTCCACTTTTAATAAGTCCTCGAAACTATCGATATAATAATCTGCCTGGGTGGATTTTTCATAGTTGAAGGCAATGGTTTTCATACCACATAAACGTGCTCCGTCCAGTTCCTCCGCACTGTGGCCGACAAAAACTGCCTGGCTCGCTGAAAGTCCCAGTTGCTGCAATGCGGCAGCATAGATCCGGGGATCTGGTTTTTCCACCCCAATCTCATGCGATGAAATGATCGAATCCCAAACATTCCCAAAACCGCCGCGCTCGAACCAGCGCAGCTTGACGTGGATGGGGTTGGCAGTATCCGTCACAATGCCCAGCATGTACCCCATTTCTTTCAATGATTTAAGTGTTTCTGGGACTCCCTTGATAAATTGCACCCCGTTTTCATCCTCATCTATCGCCTGGCTGCCGCGCTCCACCAGCCGGGGTTCTGTGATTCCGTACAATCCCAGGGTTGCCTGCCTGTACTGGCTCTGGGATATCGATCCGATAAAAGCCTGGTCTCGATATATTTTCTTGGCGGCTTCCGGGATTTCCTTGTCCGCCACTCCGAGTTCGGATAAGAATGCCTGGAAATTCCGCTGCCCTTGTGGACGGTAGTAGAGGACATCCCCCGCATCAAAGAGAAAAGCCCTGATCATGTCGTCTGGTGGAACTGCTGGCCTGCCACGGGGCCTGGATTCCAATGCTTCGGCTTTCAGGATCTCCAGCAGTTCGTTCATGTTGGTGATCACGGCATCCGGCTTAGCACCTTCGTCCTCTTCACCGTGGTCGAAATTATTTATGATTTGGACTGCCAGCTTGAATCCCGCCCGGCGGGAACCCTCTATATCACGGGCAATCCGGTCGCCAACATAAAGGCATTCGCTGGTGGGAACATTCGCCAGACGGGCCGCATAATGGAAAATCGCCGGGTCCGGTTTCCGGCGTCCATATTCGCTGGATAAAACGATCGGGTGAAAATAATTCCGTATCCCGTATTCATCAAGTTTGGCAGGAACCAAATTCAGACTGCAAACATTGCTGATAAGGCCAATTTTATAACCTTGATCCTTGAGGATTTTTAAATCCGATGGCACTTCGGGGCGCAGTTCGCGTTGATAAAATCGGCTCTCGAAGTAAAACATTAAATCTTCCGCCACCCCGGCCAGTTTCTGCATATCAATCGGATAACCAGCCAGGATGAATTCGCTCCACGCGCGCCCAGTTGGGAGTTCCTCCATGGTTTCCAGGGTCCACCGGCGGTAGCTCCCATGCCCACTGGAGACCACATCATACAGCTGCTGATCGTTCAGGCCCAGGTCTATCCCGGCAGACAGGAGCAACTGTTTTATCCCGGGCGTGGCTTGCAGGCGGTATGCTGGCGTATACCGGATCCTCTCAATAGTGCCGCCCATATCAAAAAATACAGCCCGGATGGTCATGCTGATTACTCCATGATCATGAAATACTCACTCCACGCACTGGTTGAGGTGCATTGCCAGACGTGTATCGCCCTGAACCCTCTACGGCAATTGGCTTTTACGGAGTTTTCAGGTGCTAGGACACGGATAGGTTTCATCCGTGTCCTAATAAACCCATTCAGTTCTTTAAAACTTTTTACTCTTATGGTTTAGGGGTAAGCAGGCTGATCGCCCAGAAGTCGCGCACTTTTGCGGCCCATTCCCAGTCGTAGATAGGATTCATAAGCCAGGCCTTCGCCAGCATTTCCTCAAGAGGCATTTCGCCTTCTTCAAGCGGAATAGAGGTCGTGGCTGGGTACGTGCCAATAGAAGCCCAGGGCTTATACCCGTCCGGCGAGAGAGCAAGTTTGATGAACAATTTAGCTGCATTGGGGTGCGGAGCCATATTGGCAACAGCCAAATAGCTGGTTTTTGCGATGCCAATGGAAGGAGCCATATCCAGGCATGGGGCCATAACTATATCTCCAGCCTCTGTATCCTCAACGCTGTTCCAACCTGTCCAGCCGTAACCTGGTTCTGTAGCCGGGTCCATGTCCACTGATGCATAGGCTATATCGATCTCATCAACAACAACGGGATGGTTCTGAG
>JBGOZL010000284.1:0-4203 GCA_041480185.1 Anaerolineae bacterium | reverse complement strand
TGGGCCGGCTCCCTGCGATTCCAGCACGAACACTTACCACCTACAGGCTACATTTTATCTGGCGGGTTGAAATTCGTCAAGACTTTCGTGATAATATTAATTATTCCTGTTGAAAGGACAATCTCATGGCTGCTAGGATCGAATCGTTCTTGTCTGCCCGTTTGCATCTATCTCCCCAGTTGGCAGGTGACCGGATATATTTTATCAGCAACCTTTCCGGGCATCTAAGCCTTTTTGCCATGTATTACGGCGGGTCGGTACCTGAACCGCTCCTGCCTCCCCATATTTCCATGCAGAACCCTGATCTCGTGGGAGGATACTCATTTTATGTTTTTCCTCTCCTTGATAAGATCCTCGTCATGCTTGATCGCGACGGGGATGAAAACTACCAGCCAATGCTTATTCCAATTGATGGCGGATTTCCAGAACCTGCTTTTAATGGCTCCCTGGCAAATTACCGGGTACATTTGACAGAGTGCGATATCGAAAAGAATATCGTTTACTTAAACGCCGAGCGCCGCGACAAGGGCCTCCAGGAAGCCTACCGGGCTGACCTGAGGACAAATGCACTCACCAAGCTGGATGAGTCTGAGTGGGGAGCCAACCCTTTCAGCCCAAATGCAGATCACAGCCGAATCTTGCTAGGAGACGGATACTCTGCCGGCGACATTGTTTTATACATGCTGGAGAATGGGAAGAAGACTCAATTGTTTGGCAAGCCGATCGAAAAGCGCAAGAAGGGGGAATCGGTGCCCCCCAATGGAATTGGAGCCGCCGTTTGGGTCCCATCTGAGACCGGAGTGCTGGTAACGAGCGCCTTGTTCGACGATAAGTACAGCCTGGGGGTGATTGATCTGTCCAAACCTGACGAGATCCTGCCTGTCCGGCTTAAGGGTGTTCAGCACACCGGTGTGGGTGAGTTGAGCGGCCTCGCTCATCTGAAAGGGACGCATTACCTCATTGCCTTTAACATTGATGGATGCTCTTGGGAATATGAAGGCACCTTCAACGAGGCACAGCGCGTGATGTCGCTAAAAGACACCCTGGTGGGGGAGGGCGATCTCTCGGATGGCAAAATGGATTCCATTTACTATGATAAGAAAGACGACCGTTTCATCCTGTCATTTTCAACTGCCGTCAGCCCTACCCAGATTTATACGGTGGAAGGTAAAGGACGTGAAACCATCGTCATGCACACCGAGGAACGTATCCTGGGTATCCCTGAAAACCTCCTTTCAAAAGGTGAAGATGCTTCTTTTGTTTCCCACGATGGCATGCGCGTCTCTGCCCGTCTGTACATGCCCGCCGAAAGCCTTGGCTTTAAAGGTCCACGCCCGCTGGTTTATTACATACATGGTGGGCCGCAAAGCCAGGAGCGTCCCGACTATGCCTGGTTTTCGATGCCGCTCATCCAGTTCCTGACCTTGCGCGGCTTTGCAGTCTTCGTGCCGAATGTTCGGGGATCCAGTGGCTATGGATTGAAGTATATGAAGGAAGTCGACAATGACTGGGGTGGGCAGGACCGTCTCGACCATGTGCATGCGATGACAAAGGTCTTGCCGAAGGATAAACGTTTGGACGTGAAACGTGCCGCAGTTGTTGGACGTTCCTACGGTGGATACATGACCCTCACCCTAGCCGGTCGACATCCGGACTTGTGGTCTGTCGCTTGCGATATGTTTGGACCATACGACCTTATCACGTTCTACGAGCGTCTTCCCAAGACATGGAAGCCATTTTTCAAAGTTAGTCTTGGAGACCCGGCGACGAGCGCAGGGCGCTCTTTCATGAAAGAGCGTTCACCAAAGACTTACCTGGAAAAATTGTCCTGCCCGATGCTGGTTATCCAGGGACGAAATGACCCGCGTGTGGTGGCGAAAGAATCCGAGGAACTTGTGGCAGACTTGAAAAAGAAAGGCAAGGATATCGAAATCCTGCTTTTCGAAGACGAAGGTCACGATGTTCTCAAACATGCCAACCGGGTGACTTGTTACAACGCCATTTCCGATTTCTTTGTGAAAGTCCTTAAACCGTAAAGGAGAATGGGATCCTAAAAACCGGCTGATTGGTCCACATGCCTCCGGTCCCCTGATTCCCGATGTTTGCAACATGCCCTGGAATTTGAACACCACCCACGCCGCTGCAGGAGATCTTGCCCTGCTGGTTGGGCTACGCCACAAGCATTTCATTTTCCCGCTTCTCCCTGGCGGGACATTCCACACTCACCGTGGCATCTTGACCCATGATGATTTGATCGGCAAGCCTTGGGGCTCGCAGGTATTCAGCCACCAGGGTGCACCATTTTTCATGCTGCAGCCGTCGCTGGCTGACTTGCTGGTGGACCTGAAGCGCAGCACACAGATTATGTATCCCAAGGATATTGGCTTTATCCTGGCCAGCATGTCCATTGGGCCCGGGCAAACCGTGCTCGAAGCTGGAACCGGATCAGGATCGATGACCGTGGCGCTGGCCTATGCAGTAGGTCATCTGGGGCGGGTGATCACTTATGAAAAGCGTCCGGAGTTCCAAAATCTGGCCCGTAAAAACCTTGAGCGACTCGGGCTGGATTCGTGGGTGGAATTCAAACTGGGTGATATCGCGGACGGTATTGCCGAAACAAATGTGGATGCTTGCTTCCTGGATGTACCCAACCCTTGGGATTACGTCCAGCAAGTGCGCACTGCTCTCAAGCCGGGGGGATTTTTCTGTAACCTGGTTCCGACATTCAACCAGGTGGAGAGGCTCCTATATGTTATGAGGCGTGAACATTTCGCTTTCGTGGAGGTGTGTGAACTTCTGCTCCGCTATTACAAACCGGAACCAACCCGACTGCGTCCCACCGACCGGATGGTGGCGCACACCGGCTTTCTCACCTTCGGGAGGCGCATCGAACCCAGCGATGATGAGCGTGCAAAGGATTTGTTGGAGGAACAAGCAAGGGGTATATCAGAAGAACAATCTGTGGCTCCTGAATTCGACAGCGAGCCGGGGAAGAAATCCTAAAGGGCGCTATTTGCACAAACCTCAAAATTGTTGATACAAAAAAATAAAGAGGCACCTGACGCTGGATATATAGGCCTAAATCAAACATGTCCCTTCACCTGACAGAAGCCACCATTGCTGAATGCCTGCGGCTTGCCTATCAGCCGGGCGTTGTCGCTTCCACAGACGGATACGCTGAAATGTATTCAGGCGTGCAGTTGATTTGCGCTGCTGTATTGATCCCCCTCATAATGCAGCATGACGAGTGGCACCTTGTTTTTACCCGCCGCACCGAGGCTGTGGAGCATCACAAGGGACAGGTATCTTTCCCCGGTGGCGGTTGTGATGTGGGTGAGTCCACTCCGGAGCAAACGGCCTTGCGCGAGGCCGGGGAAGAGATAGGTTTGAAACCGGAGGATGTTCGTCTACTGGGGAAGTTGAACGAAGTCTTCACCATTACCCGCTATCGGGTCACTCCGGTTGTCGGGGTGCTGCCATGGCCTTACGAAATCCGCCTTGAACCGGCGGAAGTGGAACGCGTCTTTACCATCCCCCTGATCTGGCTGGCCGATCCGGCAAATTGGGAGATGCGGTCGGTCACTCCTGCAGGAGTGCCGCGCGCATTCCAGGTGATTTACTATCACTCATACGATGGTGAGATTCTGTGGGGAGCCACTGCCAGGATGACCCAAAATTTTCTATCGGTGCTGGGATTATTAAATATATTGGAAAATCATAAAGTTGGTTCTATATAGTAATTACGGCTTCCGCATTGGTTGCCGGATGGTGGTGCGCAGTTTCTCGGGGGCAGAGCGGCGAGGGTCTCCCAGGTAGATCTCGTGATGTTTGCCAAATCTGACATACCCGCTTTGTTCGATAAATTGGTGCAGGCGGGCTATGGTCGGTCCTTCATTGGCATAGGGACCGAAATACAGGATTTGTGCAGCCAACCCTTCGTGGTAGATCTCCAATCGCAGGCGCGACAACGCGGGCACTTCCTTTTTTTCTCCGACCTCAGCCACGGCTTGCGAGAACAACTCGGGTGTAACGATTTCCGGTTGCATGATCATCATCGTCCATTTCCAGTCATCCTTGCGCGCTTCGTTGAATTCATGCATATCGTCCATCCACCACAACCCTTCTGATGCCATGACAGGATAATCCACAGCCAATTCCTTTTTGATCTTGAACTTAAGCGTGTAGGCTGATGTATACAAGGCT
>JBGOZL010000283.1:0-4212 GCA_041480185.1 Anaerolineae bacterium | reverse complement strand
GGCTTTCAGGGGTATTTTATTATTTAGCTTATCTTATTTTTGATGAACGAGGGATTGTAATCCTTTCGGCACTATTGCTTGCGTCAACATTCGCGCTCATCTATACAGATGGTGTAAAACGATCTGGAACCCGCCTCCCGGTTTTCTTCCTAACCGCTTGGGGCGCGGCGGTATCCTCCCTGCACTGGATTTCACGGCCTCATTTGTTTACCATGTTGTTGTTTGCAATATGGTTGATATTGAACGAGAGACTTGCCAGCGGCAAGAAGGTACCAATCTGGCATTTTGCCGCGCTGATGCTGCTATGGAATAATATACATGGAGAATTCATTGCCGGATTTCTGGTTACCGGTGCAACACTTGCTGGTTGGATTTGGGAGTATTTCTTTGATCGGTCTATTACAGATTTAAAAGTTGGAAAACGTCTGGGAATAGTTCTAGCATCAATCACGGTCGTGACCCTGGTCAATCCTGTTAGTTTCCGCGCCTTATTCACTGTGACAAATTGGTTAGGGAATGATTATCTTATGTCCCACACGAACGAAACCATTCCCCCTAACTTTGCAGATCCATCCTTCATTATTTTGCTAGCATTAATAGTCTGTTCTATATTTATACTAGTGATCAAACGCGAACGGCTCCCTGCACGCATGGCTATTATACTGGCTGGGTTCTCAGCAATGGTACTTCTTTCTGCACGAAACGTCCATTTTTATGGAGTTGTCGCGCCGTTTGTTTTGGTGAGTGTATTTTCGAAACAGGGGGTTGTTTCTCTGCTCAAACGGTTTGAAGGACTGCTCGAGAAAATCGAAGGACAATTACGGGGCATCATTTGGCCGGCCACAACGGTCGTGGTCGCGATAATCCTTTTAGCCGTTACCCCTCTAGGTAAAATCGAGCACTTTTCTCCAACCTTTTTCCCAATCCAGGCTACCGAATGGCTAAAGGCAAATCCCCAAAAAGGAAACATGTTCAATACCTTTGACTGGGGGGGGTACTTGAGCTTGGAGTTGTTCCCAAAGCAACTGGTATTCATTGACAGCCAGGGGGATGTATATGGAGAGGCTTTCATTCGGGAATACGAACAAGTTGTAAACCTAGAAGAGGGCTGGCAGGATATCCTGACAAAATATAATGTTAATTGGGCGCTGATTCCGGAGGGGTGGGATTTGGCTAAAGCTTTGGTCAATGCAGGCTGGAAGAAAGTTTATCACGATGACACAGCAGTAATTTTGGTGCGTGGGGAATGAATTGAGATGGAACCTAAAATAATTATAGTCCTTCCGGCTTATAATGCTGCAAAAACCCTAGCCCGCACACTCGCTGAAATCCCTCCAGAATATCAAAAGCACATTATCTTAGTGGATGATGCCTCCAATGATAATACTGTCGAACTAGCAAAAGCCGCCGGTTTAATAGTGTTTGAGCATCCGACCAATCGAGGTTATGGCGGGAATCAAAAAACCTGTTACCGAGAATCCTTAAAGTTGCAAGCTGATATCGTAGTAATGGTTCATCCTGATCATCAGTATGATGCCTCCATGATCCCTCATTTGACTCGTCCCCTGCTTAATCATGAAGCTGATGCAGTGTTCGGTTCACGAATGTTGGGAGGTCGTCCCCTTGAAGGAGGAATGCCTTATTGGAAATATTTTGCCAATGTAATCCTTACCGCGATGGCAAATATCATTTTCCGACGCTATCTCACTGAAATTCATTCGGGTTTTCGGGCATACACGCGTAAATACCTGGAAACTGTCCGCCTTGATGATAATAGCGACGATTTTATCTTTGATGCAGAGATAATTGCTCAAGGGATGGCTAACAATTTAACTTTCCAGGAAGTTCCGATTGTGACCCGCTATTTCCCAGAAGGGTCTTCCATTAATTTTGGCCGAAGCGTAATTTATGGGTTTGGTATTCTTGGGGTGTTGGTTAAATATTGGCTCCACAAAACCGGTCTTGTACATTTTAAGCAATTCAAGTCAAACGTACCTTCACCAAAGATACTATTTACATAATCTTTGGGTTGACCAGCTCATATTATCATATTGTAAATTGGCGTCAGTAATTATTGATGATGATAAATCAAAACGGGTGGCTGATTCGGAGCCACCCGTCAATTTTATCAACTCCGTTAAACCTTTAGAGTGATTTTATCGCTGCCAAAACTTCTGAGCTATGCTCTGCAGGTTTTACCTTTTCGAAAACTTTGGCAATTCTTCCATTGGCATCCACAAGAAAGGTTGTACGTTGCACTCCTTCATACTCACGCCCCATGAATTTCTTCGGACCCCAAACACCATATAAAGTGCAGATTTTATGTTCATAATCAGCCAGTAATGGAAATTGCAGAGTGAATTTCTCTTTGAATTTTGCATGGGATTTTGGATCGTCTGGGCTGACCCCCAAAATGACTACATCTGCATTTACGTATGCGCTGTAATCATCGCGAAACCCACATGCTTCAGTAGTACATCCAGAAGTGTCATCTTTAGGGTAAAAATATAAAACCACCGGTCTGCCCCTAAAATCAGATAGACGACGGGTTACATTATTCTCATCCGGTAAAGCAAAATCGGGTGCTTGAATTCCTGACGTGATGGGCATCGCGAACTCCTGAACCATTTGGATACTAATTGTCTAATTATAATGATAAATACATCGTTTGAACAGTATACTGCTGCAGATATTACAAAAGTCTAACGCCAAGGCGAATGCCTTTCAACGACCTTCTACAGCTTTATTTATTTTATCCCACCATTATCGAGGTCAATATACTAAAAATAAATGAAACCTCATACTTCGGCCATTAGCTTGCCCATTTGGCTGACATCGTAACCGGGCATACTCATGACAGCTTGATGAAATTCTTGATCATTTATTACAACGAATAATGGCCCCAGCAAATCACTTCCCACAAATTCTTTTGGTATCAGCAGTTGATAAGTTTCTTGAAAAAGTGGTATAAAGTCCAAGTTTAAGGAATGAGCAGCTGCTGGAATTCCAAGTCCGCAATCCGCTCGCCCAGAAGCAACGGCTGCAGCTACTCCCAAATGTGTATATTCTTCCTGGTTGTACCCATGGATATCTTCGACCGAGACTCCCATTTTTGATAAATGATAATCCAAGAGTACACGTGTCCCAGCACCCCGCTGGCGGTTGATAAAGTTAACTCCGGGATTTCGTAGATCCTCCAATCCCTTAACCCCCTTTGGGTTTCCACGTCTCACCATCAACCCTTGTTCGCGTCCCACAAACCCAAACACCATGATTGGAATCCCGCTTATATATCGTTGGATGTATGGAATATTGTACACCCCGCTTTCAGGGTCAAGTAAATGGGACCCGGCAAGGTGGGCTTCTTTGTTTTTCAGGGCTATCATGCCGCCTTGGGAACCAACGTTTGCTGAGGCAAGCCTTCTGTCGTGAGGGGAAAGGAATTGTGCCAGCAGGTCCAGGGTCATATCGTGTGACCCGATGCAAAAAATCGTTCTTTCAATTTCACTGCGAGAGCGATACAATTGAACCTCAACCAAATCCCCCGCCTCCGCGCCCTGAACGCCGCTCGGCAGAATCAACAATCCATCCGCGCGTACCAGGGATGAGATGATGCCTGCGCCGCGTGCCAGTGGTGCAGCTAGCAGTCTATTACCCACTTTCCCCACTGCCACCCGCACATAATCGTCGTCGCCTCCAGGCGAGGTGATCTTGCGAGTCAAGTATGCTTTCTCCACTGGAAGTTCCAGCGAACGTCGACCTGTCCATTTGGCAATTAACGGCTCGACGAATATCTCTCCTGTCAGCGCAGCCGATACAGGATATCCGGGAACACCAATAATCGGAACCATGTCATCACGAGAATTCATGGGAAGGAAAGCATTCTTCTCCTGTAGTGAAGGATGCAATGCCTTATTTTTTAGCTGATCGAGGCTCCTCGCAATAAGACCCAATATCACTGGATGACCCGGTCGGACGGCTACTCCGTGAACTAGTAGAATTCCAAGTTTTTCGACCACCTGTGCGGTGAAATCTTCCAGGTCCTTCAGATGCAGCCAGGTCATGCGTGCGCCCGTACGTTGTAAGCAGATTAATGATTTGCCGGAGCCTTTGTCGGTCAGCGTATACAGGCCAGGCGGGAGTCGCCCACTCACCAAGTCGACAGTAAACTTCACGCACTTGTGCTGTTTTCGCGTGTGCCGTTGGAACAAG
>JBGOZL010000282.1:0-4228 GCA_041480185.1 Anaerolineae bacterium | reverse complement strand
GACAAACAAATAGTCGGGTGGTATCACACCCATCCAGGCATGGGTGTCTTCCTTTCCTCCTACGACGCCTGGCTCCACCAGCACTTCTTCCCTGAACCATGGCAGGTAGCCCTGGTGATCGATCCGATTTCCGCAGCCGGCGGTTTCTTCATCCGCCAGGTTGATGGGGTTTTGGATCCTGCTCGCTGTTTCGGTTTCCATGAACTGAATGGTAAATCCGGACAGAGCTTCGTGCGCTGGAACAATCTGCATCAGGAATCGACCGATACCGAAAATAAAGGAGTTGACTTGGATGAATAGACGCATGCGCACGTACTATTATGCTGTTTTCGGTGCCATCGGCGGGTTGATCGGCTGGCAGGTCAGTAACCTGCTCGGTCTCTCTTTCATCTCGAATATCTATCTCAGTGAAGCGGTGGTCGGTTCCCTTGTGGGATTAAGCATCGGTCTGCTGATTGGGATTGCCGAAGGTTTATTGACCATGAACCTGGTCCAGGCGGCAAAATCCGGAGGCTTGGGCGGTCTTTTGGGGTTGGGCGCTGGTGCCCTCGGCCTTCCGCTTGGCGAATGGCTCTTTCAAACTGTCGGTGCGGGAATTTTTGGACGCGCCCTTGGCTGGGCTGTATTCGGTCTGCTGATCGGTCTTGCTGAAGGCATGGGTAGCCGTAGCCAGGTCTGGAAAGGCATGCTCGGTGGGCTGTTGGGCGGTGCATTGGGCGGATTTTTGCTGGAAGGGATGCAGGGTTTATTGAAAGCTTCCATGCTCGGGAAAGCAATCGGGCTGGTCCTATTGGGAGCCTCGGTGGGCGCGTTCATTTCGCTGATCATCGTCTTGCTCTCGCGTGCCTGGTTGGAGGTTATATCCGGTAAACTGAGCGGGACTGAATTCATCCTCGATAAGTTCATGCACGCCAGGGGTCCCGCCATCGCCATCGGCAGCAGCCCGCTCAAGTCAGAGATCGTGCTGCCAGATCCGGATATCGCCCCCCAGCACGCCATGCTGACCGGAGATGGTACCCGCTTTACTCTCAAAGATATGAGCCTTTCCGGCACGCTGATCAACAACCGGCGCATTGAGCGGGCCCAGCTTTCGGACAACTGCAAAATTCACATGGGTAATACAGAAATGGTCTACCACGAGAAGAGGGTTAGATGAAAATAAAAATGAGAGGGTTTCTTATCAGCCTGGTACTTCTGCTTGCCTTCGCTCCAATACAAACGGTTCTTGCCCAGGTTGATGAAGCGCACATCCGCATCACTCAGGTGGACAATTCCAGGTTTCCACAAGTAACGGTGTACGTCTCAGTGACCAACGCCACGGGTGAGCCGTTGGGTGTTAATCCAAATGAGATCCGGGTCCACGAGAATGGTCAGTTCGTGCAGCCCTCCCAAATCAGCGGGTCGGGCGAGATCGGTCCCTTGACGACCCTTCTGGTGATTGACGTTTCCGGCAGCATGTACGACGCGGGTAAATTGACAGCTGCCAAAGCCGCTGCGCAGGCTTACGTGGAACAGATGCGTCCCGGGGATCAAGCCGGGTTGCTGACCTTCAACACGAAGCTGACCTATCTTCAGGCGATCACCAATGACCGCAATGCGCTCGTCCATGCCATCAACAGTCTGGACGCCAGGGGCGATACCACATTGTTCGACGCGCTCGACCAGGCTGCCCACCTATTGCAGGATGTGCCCGGGCGGAAAGCCATTATCGCCCTGACCGATGGGCTGGATAACCGCAGCAAAGGCACCGCGGACGAAGTTATCCGGGCGATCGGAGCAGGCGGTCTTTCGATCTCCACCATCGGATTAGGTGACCCGTCAAAACTGGGGACCAACTCCGGGCTAGACGAAACCGTCCTGCAATCCCTTGCAGCCCGCGCTGGTGGAGTTTATGGTTATGCCAACGATCCCGCGATGCTAATCAACCTTTATGAACAATATGGGCGTGCCTTGCAGAGCGAATACAGCATCACCTACACATCATCCTCCACGTTGCATGATGGCCTCAGCCGCGCTCTGACCGTATCACTGAGCGGGTCAAGCTCCGCCCAGGCTTCCTATAACCCGGGCGGCGTGCTCCCGGAGGTATCTCATGGAGCACCCTGGCTGGTATTTGCGGTAATCCTGGTGGTTTTGGTAATGCTGCTGTTTGCACCCGGGTTGGTGGATCGGATTATGTCCTCCGCAAACGTGAAAGCAGGCAAGGAGGACCCCGACAAACCGGGTCCGCGCATAAAACTTAAGTAAGCTCCTCAAAACCTAAAAGGCGACCCTTTCACAGGTCGCCTTTTTTTATTCCAAATAGTGTGGAATTATGTGAGGAGTATTAAGGTTTTATATCATTCCACCTTATAATCTTTTCGATAGACCACGACTTCCTGGATAACCTGGAAATCGAATGACTCGTAGAGACTAAGAGCTGTGTTCCGAAACTTGTCAGTTTCGACATAAATGTTTTTCACTCCAAGTGTCTGAAGGCGATGCAATCCTTCCGAAAGCGCGACTCGCCCAGGGCATATCGGCGATAATCTTTATGGCAGCCCAGCGGCTCGACACGACCATCCAAATAATTTTCGCTGATCCAACAAATGCAAAACGCAGCCAACCTTCCATCAGGGGATTCTATGACGATGTCCAATTCAGGTTTGTAAGCGGGGCGGTTAAGAGTGCGTCTCCTCCACCCTACCGTCATATTTTTGGATTCAAAAACTGACCGGTGAAGTTCGACGTAACTTTCAATTTCATTTTCTCCTGCCAGTGGACGGACAACAAATCCCTCCGGTGGTTTATATATTTTCACCGGTGTTTGAATGGAACGCTGCATCAGCACTTTGGACAGGAAATCTTCACCCATTTCCGCTTGAGATTTGAACCCGGCCCTTTCCAAATCCTGAATTCGTTCGACTTGTCCCGAAAACACGTTAATGTACCAGCTGGGATGTCCATATGGAGTATAGATCGTTGCGCAGGCACGGCGTTCGGCCCACGCCAGAATTTCAGGATGCAAACTCAATTCGACATCAGGGTGGCAAAAATAATCGATCTCCCAGAAAGGTGTTTGAAGGACTGCCCACGCAACCAGTCCTCCGTTCTCGTTGAACCACAAACCGACATTATCCGGGTCATCCAACGCCCAGGAACTGAGCCGGTAGGGAAGGTCGGTAACGTACAAATATCCTGCCGGGAATTTATTTGTCAGGGCAGACATCTGATATTTTTCCGACTCATTTGAAAGTGGGTAAAAACCTATTGCCAATGTGAAATGGCCTTTTCTTATCTATTTTCCAAAAGGGCCTGTTAGACTATGAATTGTTCTTTTCATCCCTGTCCAGGAGCGACGGATAATACCTTTAATTGATATATGCTTTGCTCGGGAAGGCTTCCGAAGCATTAGTGACTTCGGAAGTCTTGCTTCCCATTTTTATAGGTTCTTCTCCATCGAGATAATTCCCGGCTTTTGGGTATAACCCAACTCATTGTAGACAGCGATCATCGGCAGGTTTTGCTCATCTTCGTCAGTATGAACATTATTAACCTTCAACACCTCCCGTGCAAATCTTAGTGCCAGCACCATTACCGCCTGCTCCAGCTTGCGCCCACGGTATTGTTTATCAACACCAGTGTGCAGGTTAAACGCGTAATCATATCCATTCATGCGGGTAATGGCACTCATCGCTGCCCATGCGCCGGTTGTTGTGTCAATTGCAATGATCTGTCCGTCGGGCTTATACCAGTCTGCCTGGCATACTCTTTTTTGGAAATCCTCGAAGGATGGCCATATGTGGCTACCATCCGATCCGGGCATTTCCATTGCCGTCGTGTCGTTCAGAACATACAGCTTGCGCTGAGCTTCTTCAGTGTTTCCCAGTTCTTCCATCGTAGTAAATAGCAACCCCTCACTTTTTAACTTGGCAATAGCATTGTCATGGGGCAGGTCATCGAACGCGTACAAGTCCATTGCCAAATTAATATAGTGAGATCGTTCGATAAATCCGCGTTTTTCAGCAAATGTCTTGCATTCAGGGCAGTCATCCCGGATTTTAACCTGCAGTTTTTTTGCGTGCTCTTCTTTGGCTATTAGCGCCAAATCTTCGTACAACCGGCTTCCAGCTCCTCGTCTGCGCTGCTCCGGCTTAACGATCAGGAAAAAATACACCTGGCTCTCGTTATTACGACTCCGCACTGCCCAGTTAAACCCCATTAGTTCTCCTTTCTCATCCTTACCCTT
>JBGOZL010000281.1:0-4230 GCA_041480185.1 Anaerolineae bacterium | reverse complement strand
TCAGCACACAAGCCGGGAGCTGCCCTGCAGCCACGCGGGGGGCGCAGAAGTTGCATTTCTCCACCGTCCCAACCTGGTGTTTGGCATACGCTACAGTTTCGTAAGCTGTCAGCCCCTTGTCAGGATAGTAGCCTGCTGGAGCGGAGCCGATGAACTGGCGCACGTTGTATGGGCATGCAACCATGCAGTAGCGGCAGCCGATGCACTTGTTCGCATCGATGGTCACAATGCCGTTAGCTTGTTTCGCGCTTGCGCCCGTCGGGCAGACATCAACGCAGGGTGCGTCGGTACAGTGGTTGCAAAGAACCGGCAGAGGCGTTTGCCTGGAATTGGGGTATGTCCCCACTTCGGTGATGCCCGTGTGCGAATAGAAAATTGTGGGGGGGGTTCCATTCTCCTGTTTGCAGGCAATGGTGCAGGCATTACAGCCTATGCATCTGCGTAGATCGATTACCATTCCGTATTTCATGATCTCACCTCCTATGCCTTGTAAACTTTCACGGCGGGACCCTCTTCAACCTGGGCTGTCAAAGGATCCACAGCCAAATTGTTTTCGTCCAGGTTGCACAGGGCGTTGAAATATCCGCCTTCGGCCGTGATGGGGTTCGCCATGGGTGAAGCTGCACCGTGCCCGGCCGGGAAACCAATTACGTCCGGGTGGATCAGCTCGGTCACCTTGGCGGGAGCTTGCGTCTTGCCCCAGCGCGACTCGATCACGATGACATCTCCGTTCTGGATGCCTTTCTTGGCAGCGGTGGCGGTGTTGATCCACACTGCATATTCATAAGGATCCCAGGTCTTCATGGTTTCATGCAGCCAGACGTTCCCATAGGTATCGCCGCAGAAGAATGGAGCCATGGGCGTCTTCCAGTTGATGGCCCACAGATCGTACTCCGCGGGTGCATTGAACTCCTTGCAGGGGTACCAGTATGGGATCGGAGAATAGGCTGCCCAGTATTCATCCTGGTTGTTCCAGCCGGGGATGCCCGGCAGTCCGGCCTTCTGGAGGTTATCCTTCAACCTGGCAGCAGCGCGCGGCAGCTGAATGAAGTACATTGGGTGGCGGGTCTTGTTGTTGGGCCAGTATGAGTAGTTGTAGTTTTTGGCGCCTCGAGTGTTATATTTCAGGAACGGGCCATGGGCATCACCAGCATCAGCCAGTGTTAGATTTGCGCCAAAATTCTGCTTGAGGTAGGCTTCAGAATACTCGCGCAAGGTGAATTTCTTTTCGGTGTCGAGTGCAAACTTCCCAAGACCGCCATTGAACTTGCTGATGAGACCCGTTTTGCCGGTTAAAATACCGGTGGCCTCGGCAAGATCGATCAGGGTTTGATCTGCATTGCGCGCATTATAGACGGGCTTGATGGCGGACGCGTCTCGGAAGAGGAAATATACTGCGCCTCGAGTGATATCGACATTGACCTTATGTCCGGGTGGTGCACTGCTCCCACCATAACGGCCATCCTTCTCGAGGAAGGCCGCATCCGGCAGGACGATATCGGCCAGAATTACGTTTTCGTCGTAGGTCAACGCGAAGGCCACATGGAAGGGCACCGTGGACCAGGCTTTCTCGAACAGGCTGCGATCGAAGCTGGAGCGAACCGGGCCACCGCCGCAAGTCACCAGGGTGTCCACCGCAAAGTCGGAATTATATTTCACTGGATCGACGATGTTCTTGGCTAGACCCCAAATGAGGGTATGGGAAACGGGGTAATATTGGCGCAAATCAGCAAAGGACAAAGGCCAGGACCATTTATAGCCGTAATAATCGGTGCCACCTTCGCCTGCGGGGTTGCGCACGCCATCTGCGTCTGGCTTGAGCCAGTTGGCGCTTGGCGAGCTGTTACCGCTCTGACCACCGGGCACTTCAAGACATCCAAGCAGTTCACAGATGATCTTCCCGGTGAAGTCGCCCCAAGGACCTTCGATCGGGTGAGCGTAAGCGCCTTTTTCGTACTGGATGCTTACCGGTCTGAACGGCATGGTGACGCCATCGATCACGACGGTCTCGCCGATGTGGGCGTGTTTCACCAGGTCATTGGCGATCTCGCGGACCTTTGCCGCCGACACGGTGGAGATGGTTTCCTGCCACTCGGCGGTGTAGCTTTCCATCTGGTTCTTGATCAACTGGAAAGCCGGATAAGCCAGGACGCCATTGGCATCGTACATCCCTTCCAGGGCGAAATTGGCGGTATCGTTGTCATCAAATGGTACCGGTTTCCCCGCCTTGGTGTTCCACACGAGCGGCTTGCTGGACACTGGATCGCGCACGTATTCGCCGTCGGGGCCGATCAGGTAAGGTCCATTGGTGCGGTTCTTGACGAACCAGACATCATAGGTCTTGACCTCGTACAGGATGGTGTGAAGGATGCCCAGCATGAAGGCCAGTTCTGTTCCGGGGCGGATGGGCAGCCAATCCATCTTGGAGGCTTCCGGACCGCAGCGGGGATCCACATTTACGATCTTGATGCCACGGTTGAGCAGGGCATCCATGGTGTGCCGCGTTCCGACCGAGGAGAAGGCGCCATTGGGACCCAATGTACGACCGACATTAAGGATATATTCAACCTTTTCGATCTCGGGGACATTGTCGGGGCCGTTCTGGTTAGTCATGTAGCCACCCAGGTGGTAGGCACAGGCAGAGCCACGCGAGGGAGTATCCGTGGGGGTGCCATAGGCGCTTTCGAAGTTGCCCAGGAACAGGCTGTTCACCCCAAAGCCGCTGACGAACGCGACTTTGCGGGTGTCATCCAGGTTTTTCTGCAAACGGGCAGCAACCGTCTTGAGGGCTTCATCCCAGGTGATTTCAACAAACTTGGGATCCACATTCAAGCCCTTCGCAGTGTTCGTCCGCTTGAGGGGTGATTTAACCCGCCATGGGTTGTACATCTGCGCAATGGCAGAGTTGCCGCGCGGGCAAAGCGTGCCTGCATTCTGGACTGCCCGGGGTTCGCCGTCGACCTTTATAACCACGCCATCCACCACGTGGACGCGGGTCTGGCAGTCACCCTGCATGCACATTTTGCAGAGGCCGGGATACCAGGCATCCGAGGCCATTAAACCAGCGGCTTTGGCTCTTGTCACCAGGCTGGCACCGCGGGTCTTGGACAGCAAATTACCCGCTGCCGCAACCGCAGCCACCGAGGCCGAAAGTTTCAAGAACGTTCGCCGGGTGATTTTCGATTTCTTTACGTTATGTTCCATTTCTATCATCTCCTTCTCGACATGACAGTTTTGTGTTGTGTTAACATATACTGGGCCATTTTTATGGTTTCATGAAATATTTTTTTATTTTCCTGTGAACCTCCTTTTATGTTTTTCATAAAAATCGTTAAAAAGATCCGCGCGCCTCAATATTGAATAACATCGATTGAAAATCATGATACCGATGCACGGCGACAAGATCTGAGAAGAGTTATTCCTGCATATATATATTAATGACCTGGAATAAAGAAGAACCCACCCTTTCGGGTGGGTTAAGTGTAGTGTTTCACAAATAATGAAGTGAACTCATTGCTCATCTTTTCTGATGATTCTCGCCGCCTGGGTTCGATTAACCACCCCCAGCTTTCCATAAATATTCTTCAAGTGGTACTTCACCGTGTTCAGGCTGATGCTCAATTCCTGGGAGATCTGCTTGTTTGGATAACCAGCTTCCAGCATGTGTAAAATGTGCAGTTCGTGGTCTGTCAGTGGTTCCAGTCCTTCCATGCTTTTTGCAAGAGGGCGGCTGGTAGATGCTTTCAATGTATTCCTGGCCACTTCATCCAGCAAAAAATACAGGTAATCGCCCGAGCATTCTTCAGAATCTGGTTTCGGGTCGCCTCCATTGGCCAGCATCTGCTTGATCATTGAAATCACCACCCCTCCCTCATCGAGAAAGGTCCGAACAAAATGGTCAGGTTCTGCTTTATACAGAGCTTCCTGAAGGATAGCCATGGCTGGCAATGGCTCACCGCTCAAAAACAGAGACTTCGCCATGAGCACCTCACAGGTAATTGCGTCCTTCACGCGTCCCTGTCGAAGGGCCGAGTCCCATATGGGTCTGATCAATTCGCTCATAGAGGAGTAATCTTCCCTGGCAGCCAGTGCACGCGCATGGGTAATTTGATCGTACTGTGAAAACAAATTAGCTGCATTTGGAGAATTTCTGCGCCGCCCGGCAAGCCAGTTATTCACTGTGAAAAGATTACCTTGCTGCAAGCCTACATCAGCTTCAAGCGCTTTGAT
>JBGOZL010000280.1:0-4238 GCA_041480185.1 Anaerolineae bacterium | reverse complement strand
CCGGAAACTCCTTGACCATCCCCGCAGCCTCAAAATTGCTCTCTGGGGAGGCATTGCATTCAGCCTGGCCTTCACCGCTCTCACCTGGTGGAAGGGACAGCTCCTTGCGTTTGTACCGCACCTGCCAGATCAGGGTGCGGCTTGGTATTACTGGAAACTGATTACACCGACATTCTGGTCGCATTTCACAGCTTGGACTTTTTACGCTTTGCACCAGATCACTTTCTGGAGCCTCATTTATTATTCTCTAACGCGGGTAAAGAAATACAGCACAGGCCTTCATCCCGTCAACCTGATTGCGCTTGGAGCGAACGCGTTTTTTATCCTGCTGCATTTTGTCCAAACGCATATATGGTACGATGGGTTGGCTCAAGATGTTTCCATCTTCTCATCGCAAGGATCAGTTATCCTTATGCTGGTTGCCATCCTGTTGATGGAAAACAAGCGAAGAGGACTGTTTTGGGGTAAAAAGGTGCCTTTGGGAAAGCGTGTCTTGTCCTTTTTTCGCAAATATCACGGTTATCTATTTGCATGGGCAACGGTGTACACTTTCTGGTATCACCCTATGGAAAACACCGTCGGACACCTGATCGGCTTCTTCTACATGTTTCTTCTGCTTCTGCAGGGGAGCTTATTCCTGACACGCATCCATGTCAATAAGTACTGGATGATCGTACAGGAAGTTACGGTGGCCGTCCACGTCACGATGGTGGCAATCTTGCAGGGTAATGGGATTTGGCCGATGTTCGCCTTTGGTTTTGCCGGGATCTTCATTTTGACACAGATGCACGGACTTGGTCTACCACGCTGGCTGAGATGGGTCTTTACAGGATTGTTCGTCGGTGGCACTTTAATCGTCTATTCCAGTCGAGGTTGGATTCAACTTAATGAGGTTTTACGAATCCCAATAATTGAGTATTTATTGGTTTTTGTGCTGGCTGGATTGGTGGCACTCGGTATCTGGATCGCAGATCGCTTCCGTCAACGACCAGTTGCCGCGGTGGAATTGATTTCAGATAATTAATATCGAAGGATTATGCATGAAAACACTCGAAGGAAAGGTCGCAGTTATCACCGGCGCAAGCCGTGGTCTGGGAAGGGCTACTGCTATTCTCTTTGCTCGCCAAGGGGCAAAGGTAGTTCTCTCTGCCCGTTCACCGATAATTATTGAGCAAATTGCTGCTGGTTTGCGTGCTGAGGAATTGGATTCATCTGCTTTTCCGTGTGATGTATCAAACCCGCAGCAAGTCGAAGATCTGGCGCGCTTCGCAATTTCGAAATATGGTGTTTTTGACATTTGGGTTAACAACGCAGGGACCGCCGGCCCATATGGAGCCACCTTGGACTTGTCGCCTGACCAATACATGTCAGTATTGCGGACGAATATTAATGGGGTTTATTATGGTTCTACGGTTGCCTTGCGCCACTTTTTGCCACGAAAATCTGGAAAACTGGTCAATATCCTGGGGGCAGGGGCTAGGAAGCCAGCTCCCAACCAAAATGCGTATGGCTCATCCAAGGCATGGATTCGAGTCTTCACCCTTGCGCTTGCGGAGGAGTACCGGAATAAAGGAGTGGGAGTGCACGCCTTTCAACCCGGTCTTATGGAAACCGAACTTCTGACAGAGTTAGTAACCTTCGAAGATAACGAAAAGCGCTTGCGCAGCATCATGCCTTTTCTGATCCGCGCCGCAGGGAATAAACCGGATGTTGCAGCTCGCAAGATGCTTTGGCTTGTGTCTGCTGCTACAGATGGTAAAACTGGCCTGGATATTAGTCTTAATCATCGACTTGACTTCATGTTCGGATTCCTGCGCGAAGGGCTGCGCAGTCTTTTCCGCCTGCCAGCCCGTCCGATTGAAATGAACATCAAAATCATACCTTCGGCCTTTAAGCCATTGGAAAAAAGAGGTAATAGTGAAAACGGCCCGCTTGATTAATATATTTCTTGTGGTCTTTGTTGACTTGCTTGGCTTCAGCCTGATTTTGCCGCTTTTACCATATTATGCTGAAAGATTTGGCGCAACACCAGCTGTCATCGGCCTGCTGACGGCTTCCTACGCAGCTGCTTCATTGGTCGGTGCACCATTTATGGGTCGTCTCTCTGACAGGTTTGGCCGTCGAATCATCCTGCTGCTTAGCGTTGCCGGGACCTTTATTGGTTTCCTGTTACTGGCTTTTGCTGAGCCGATTGGGCATAGTTTGGCAAGCTTGGCTGCTTCGACCGCTATTAACATTTTTGTATTGGGAGTCTTATTCCTGAGCCGAAGCGTGGATGGGTTGACAGGAGGCAATATTACGGTTGCGCAGGCTTACATCTCCGATGTTACTGACGACAAGAACCGAGCAAAAGGTCTGGGTTTAATTGGCGCGGCCTTTGGTCTTGGTTTCATTATCGGACCAGCGGTTGGTGGCCTCCTCAGTAAATATGGATATGGTGTTCCCGCGTTGGTCGCAGCAGGGCTTTCATTTCTCAATTTGATCTCAATCTTCTTCTTCCTGCCCGAATCGTTGTCAGAAGAACGACGTCTCGCCATACGAGATCAAAAAAGACCCCCCCTTACGATCAAGGCCTTGGGTGTCGCACTTAATCGCCCCAGGGTTGGCCCACTGTTGCATGTACGCTTTTTCTTTGCGCTGGCGTTTTCCATGTTCCAATCTATCTTTTCGTTGTATGCAGCATTTAAACTGCACCTTACTTCCCAAGCTACGGGCTATGTGCTGGCCTATGTAGGCGTTCTCTCGGTTCTGATCCAGGGTGTTGGCGTGGGTCTTATAACAAAACGGTTTAGAGAAAATCCCATTATTATTACCAGTATGTGGTTGATGTTATTTGGGCTTGCAGGTTGGGCAATTACCCCCAATTTACCTGTTCTGCTTATTGTTATGTTGCCGTTGGCCATGGGCGGAGGCATGTTGAATACAGTAATAAACAGTGCGATTTCCAAGGCGGTTTCCCGTCAAGAAATCGGTGGGACGCTGGGGATATCAACTTCTCTTGAGAGCGTTTCAAGAGTTATCGCACCCTCGGCAGGTGGATTCCTCCTACAAAATCTGGGCGCCTGGGCACCCGGCGTTATCAGTGCTCTCCTTATGGTCTGGGCAATCTTGTTCACATACCGGAGAATCATTTTAGGGAAAGTTTCTGTCGTTTCCACTGCACCGGAGGCTGGCAATGGTTGAGTGGAAACGTCTCCCAAACTGGACTCGAATCCTTCTTGCATTCCTCGGCCTGCTGACCTTGCTAGCGCTGGGCTTTGTGATCTGGGGGTCGACCCCAGCCAAACCTATGCCCGAGGCGTTGACCGCGCTACAATCTGATTCCACCGTGATCGTAGAGACCGGAAAATGGCTGGTCTTTACCCCGGCAAGTTCCCAGCCAACGACGGGCTTTATTTTCTATCCCGGTGGGCGCGTGGACTATCGCGCCTACTCTCTCTCAGCACGCCAAATCGCCGCGCATGACTACCTTGTGGTGATCGTCCATGTGCCTCTCAATCTGGCTGTCCTCAACCCCGCTGCTGCCACTGATGTGATCGCCTCCTTTCCGAATATCCAACACTGGGTCTTGGGTGGACACTCATTGGGTGGGTCCATGGCTGCCACCTTTGTCCATTCGCATCCGGGTATGATACAAGGATTGGTTCTCTGGGCATCCTATCCTGCCGGCAGCGATAATTTGTCCTCTACTGGGATAAAGGTCCTTTCTATTTCCGGTATGCTCGACGGCCTGTCCACGCCAACCAAAATCGAGTCTTCCCGTGCACTGCTCCCGACTGATACTGTCTTCGTTAAAATTGAGGGCGGCAACCATGCACAGTTTGGCTGGTATGGTCCGCAACCTGGTGATAATCCTGCTACAATCTCAACAGAAAATCAGCAAAACCAAATTATCCAAGCAACGCTTGATTTTCTAAGTGGATTGAAATAGGAGTTTCCATAGGTGCCTTGGAATAATTCAAACGCCAGAAATATTTGAATCTGAAAACGTTCCGTAAGAGCGGTGAAGGGATGAAGACTACGGTCTGGTTTGCACAGGAAGGCAACACAATTTTTGTTCAGACGGTCGCAAATTCTGGAAAGGTCAAGCGTATCCATAACAACGAACGTGTAAACATCGCGCCGTGCATGATGGATGGTAAGATTATCGGCTCCTGGGTTCCTGCTCAGGTGCGCGAAGTAACAGATCCTGAATTGTGTTCGACGGCGAATCGTTTCTGGTGTCGGAAATACGGACT
>JBGOZL010000279.1:0-4239 GCA_041480185.1 Anaerolineae bacterium | reverse complement strand
TGCCTCTAGTCGTGTGATCTCTTTTGGGCTCATCTGTATCGTATCCATTTCTCGTCCCTTCTCTCTGGAACGATTCTAAAACACGACATCTCTATTTTGCTCAAACACGACATTACTACTTTGTGCTATTTTCTTTCCAGCCGTTGACATGCTTGCGCCTCGCATGTATAATATCGTTCTGTTCTGCCCCGGCAGGTTGCTGGGGCGTCAGTTTGTATCCCGGCTTCCCCGCTGACCGGCGTAGAGTTTCGGACTTAAGATCTTTACAGGTCCACATTCCGAATCCGTACCGCAGAGACGGTGGTGAAGCGAAGACCAGGAGAAAAATAATGAAGTACGCTATTGTGGAAAGCGGCGGCAAACAGTTTCGAGCCGTCGAAGGTGGTACCATCGAGGTGGACCGCTTGTCGGTTGAATCTGGCGCAAGGGTTAAGCTTGAACAGGTCCTTTTGCTGGCGGACGGGGAAACCATTACCGTTGGCAAGCCTCTCATCAAGGATGTCCCTGTATGGACCACGGTGGTCGAACATTTCAAAGGGCCGAAGGTGAATATCTTCAATTACAGCCCCAAGAAACGCATTCGCGTTAAGATTGGTCACCGCCAAAACTACACCCGTCTGTTCGTGGAACAGATTGGAGGTTCCGAATTTGTGAAGAAGGAACCCGTTAAGGTGGAAAAGGCAATCGAAGTTAAATCTGAGAAAATCGCTCCATTGGCGAAGACTGAGAAAGAGGAAGAACAAATGAAAACAGAAATGAAAGCTAAGAAACCATCCCCCAAGAAGACCTCGTCCTCCGCGGCGAAGAAATCAGCTCCCAAGGTTACTTCCAAGGCAGCGGTGAAACCATTAACCAGGAAGACGACTGCTTCAAAAGCTGCAACTAAACCGTCCTCGAAAGGGAAGAAACCTGTAAAGGGGACTTCGTCCTCCGCAAAGGGAACATCGTCCTCGCAGAAGAAAATAGCTCCCAAGAAATCCTCTGGGAAATAGGTTGAGAGTGAGGTTGTTTTATGGCACACAAAAAAGGTGGCGGTTCAGTCCGCAACGGAAGAGACTCTAATGCCCAGAGACTGGGCGTAAAGAAATACGCCGGGGAGCACGTTCTTTCTGGCAATATTATCGTGCGTCAGCGCGGTACGCATATCAAGCCAGGACTTAATGTTGATGTTGGCAAGGACGATACCATCTTTGCGACGATTGAAGGGCTGGTCGTCTATGACGTGATTAAAGGGCGCAAGCGCGTCAATGTGATGCCGGCAGAGGAAAAGATTCCGGAGAAAGGGTCCAACTCATGAAACAGGGTATTCATCCCACTTACTACACGGATGCCACGGTGACCTGTGCCTCTTGTGGCACTACCTGGACAACCGGTTCGACCAAAAAAGAAATCCGCGTCGAAATTTGCTCCAATTGCCATCCATTTTTCTCCGGCGAGCAGGCTCGTATTGTGGACATTGAAGGTCAAGTGGATCGCTTCTATAAGAAGCTTCAGGTCCGCCAGACTTATGTTGAAGAAAAGAAATCTAGAGCCGAATCCAAGGTTTCTCCCAAGCGTCCCATCGCTGAACTGGAATTAACCACCCGTCCAGTGGCAGCTTTGGAAAAGGCTGGTATCACGGAAGTCGGCCAATTCATTGCGAAACTTCGTGAAGGTGAAGCGAGTGTTCTTGCGATCGAAGGCTTTGGCCGAAAATCCTTGATCGATATCAAGAAGAAACTGCGCGCCCTCGGGTATGAACTTCCCGAAACAGCGGAAACTCCCGCTGCCTAGGGCTTGTCGAAAGACAATAATCAGGTAAACTTAACAGGCAGATGCCCCCGCATCTGCCTGTTTGATTATTTTTTCCCTCTTCTCTTTCCCATTGAGTGAGGGCATGCTTGTCAGTGTATTTGAGGAGAATATGTCACCCAATATTCATGGATCGGTTGAGGTAATATGCGGATCGATGTTCAGCGGCAAGACCGACGAACTTATCCGCCGCCTGCGCAGGGCAACAATTGCCCGCCAGCGCGTTCAGGTTTTTAAACCCGCCATTGATTTACGCTATGCGGTTGAGAAAGTCACCTCGCATGCTGGAAGCGATTACGCTGCCATCCCGGTTGAAAAGGCGGCGGATATCCATCAGCGGCTTGATGAGGAAGCCACGGTTGTAGCCATTGATGAAGCCCAGTTTTTTGACAAAGAGATTATCCCGGTGGTCGAGGAACTGGCGGCAAAGCGAATCCGCGTCATCGTCGCGGGACTGGACACGGATTTTCGGGGCGAACCCTTCGGTCCGATGCCGGAGTTGATGGCACGCGCCGAGCACGTGGATAAAATCCAGGCCATTTGCATGGTTTGCGGTGAACCAGCCAGCCGGACCCAGCGGCTGGTAAACGGAAAACCGGCCCGCTACGATGACCCGGTGGTAATTGTTGGTGCAGCGGAAATGTATGAAGCGCGCTGCCGTCTTCATCACGAAGTCCCCCGCTAGGGGGAATTCCCTTACTAGAATTTGGGATTGGACACCAGGAGTGAGCATGCAGGATTATAAGGATTTCCTCGCAGAAGTTCTTATTGATGAGAAGACCCTCCAGAACCGGATTAAAGAATTGGCATTGGAGATCAGCCGGGACTATGCAGGGAAGGATCTTTTACTTATCTGCATTTTACGCGGTGGAATTGTCTTTTTGGTGGACCTGATGCGACACATCACAGTTCCCCTTCAATTGGATTTCATGGCGGTCTCTTCTTACGGTGCCGGAGCGCGCCAGTCTGGTGGGAGTGTCCGTCTCTCCCTTGACCTGAAAACCGATATCCGCAATAAGGAAGTGTTACTGGTAGAGGATATTGTAGATAGCGGCAATACCATTGCCTATGTTCTGGAGTTTTTGCAAACTCGCCAACCGAACAGTTTAAAAGTCTGTGCGCTGCTGGATAAAGAAGAACGGCGTGAGACCCCTGTTCCGATACACTATCGTGGATTCAGCATTCCGAACAAGTTCGTCTTTGGCTACGGTCTCGACCTAGATGAGCATTACCGCAATTTACCGTTCATTGCAGTCGCAGATCAAAATAAATACAGGCCGCGTGAATAATGGGAATGGCAGTGCAAGATTACCGCGAGTTTATGGATGATATTCTCGTGGACGAAAAAGTCATCGAGACGCGCGTTGCAGAACTCGGAGCGCAGATCAGCCGCGACTATGCCGGGCAGGACTTGCTAGTCGTCTGCTTATTGCGTGGTGGCTTGACATTCACAGCCGACTTGACCCGTCATCTCACCATCCCGCATACCCTCGATTGCATGTCGCTCACCTCCTACGGCGTGGGTCACTACGCTTCCAGCGGTAACATTCGCGTCAACCTTGACCTGATGACCAACATCGAAGGCCTGAACGTGCTGCTCGTCGAAGATATTGTCGACAGCGGTCGCACTTTGGCACACGTCCTTCAAATGCTGAAAACTCGCGAACCCAGGAGCCTGAAAGTTTGCGTATTGCTCGATAAGAAATATCGACGTGAGGTTCCGGTGGAGGTGGACTACGTCGGGTTCGATGTGCCTGACAAATACGTTTTTGGTTATGGGATCGATATTGACGAACACTTCCGCCACCTGCGTTTCATCGCCTCAGCAGACATGCAGAAGTACAATAAATAAGCACGATCTGGGATGGAGCACAAAATGGCGGGAGATGATGAAAAATCGTATGCCGGTCGCTGGGTTGCCCGATTGCGCGGCCGGATTATTGCGCAGGGCGGTACACCCGACCAGGCTCGCGACGCAGCCCAGTCTCGTTACAAGGAAACGCCTGAGATTATTTTTATGGCAACCAATTATCCGTTAAACTTCCCTCCCATCCTGGACTCTGTCCGGCTTGCTTTGCCTGAAGGTACGACCATTTATCTGGTGGGCGGAGCAGTGCGGGACGTCTTGCTTGGGCGACCTGTCCATGACCTGGATTTTGTCCTGGAAAGGGATGCCATTAAAATCGCCCGGAGAGTTGCAAATACATTGAAATCGGATTTTTACCCGCTCGACACGGAACGTGACACCGGGCGGGTTATCGTGACCAACGAGGATGGAACCCGCATCCCGATGGATTTTGCTGCCTACCGCGGTCCGGATTTGGAGGCCGACATCCTCGGCCGCGATTTCACTCTAAACGCCATCGCGTTTAACCTCAAGGACCAAACGATCCATGACCCGCTCGGTGGGGCAATGGACTTGAAAGAAAAACGCCTGCGGGCTTGCTC
>JBGOZL010000278.1:0-4255 GCA_041480185.1 Anaerolineae bacterium | reverse complement strand
TTCCTGCCATGGGGAGACATGGGTAATGGTGAAGTGTTTTTTTGGCACTTATTGCGAGTTAAGAGATTCGTTCCAGTCCACCCAGGTGGGGATGGCGTTTTCGGGGATGTGCTTCAAGGCCTCTCCCACCGGTATGCCGCGTTCATGGCAAATAATGGTGGCAAGCGCCAACCCATGCGAGACGATTAAAACGGAACCGGTCGGGTAAAGCTTCGCAATATTTCTCATTGCAGCCTGGATGCGCTCAGCTACCTCGGTTACCGATTCCCCGCCGGGTGGGTGAAAGTTGGCAGGATCGATTGTCCGCTGATCCCAAAGCTCCGCGTTGCGGGCGATGATGTCCTCTACGAATTGTCCTTCCCATTCTCCCTGGTTGATTTCTCGCAAGCGTGGCTCTTGCGTCACTTGCAGTCCCATTTCCTCGCCAATGATTTCTGCGGTTTCCTTTGCGCGCACTAGATCGCTGGTAAAGATTGCCGCAAAAGATTGGTCTCTCAACTGTCCGGCTAGGGAACGAGCCTCGGCGCGGCCGATCTGGTTGAGCGGTAAGTCGCTCTGACCCTGAAAGCGCCCTTCGAGATTCCAATCGGTTTGACCATGACGAACCAGGCAGAATCGCTTCACTTTTTCCGGCGCTCCAAATATGCAGGTACAGTGATCATCGGGGGGCGCTCGCGTTCAGCGATATCTTCCACAGTCAGGTAATATCCATCACGGGAGTGACGAATCAATTTCATGGTCTTGTTGACGTCCTCTACGATGGCACGCTCGTAACGATTTTCGATTTTACGAAGCACGGTTTGAATGATCGCAAATGACATTTTGCTAAGTGCCACTAAATCTTGATTCTTGTGGATACGTTCCAGCAGATCCACTTGCGCGATGGAACGTAGCCCAAATTGCTCGAATATATCAATCAACAGGCCGGTTTCCACGCCGTAGCCTGAAAAGAAGACCGCCTTTTCGAGAGCCTCGCGCCTGCCAGCATATTCACCCGAAAGTGGTTGGACGATTCCTGAAAGTTCGGGGTAAAAGAGGTTTAACAGTGGGCGCGCGGTTAGTTCAGTAACTCGCCCGCCGCCGCCTGCCATTATTTTGTCACCCATCTTGAGTGGACGACGGTAAAAGCCCTTGACAAGTTGAATGCTGGGGTTGAGTAGGAGGGGACCAATAACCCCATAGACAAAACGGGGGTGGATATTGATGATGTCGGTATCGATCCAGACGATAATGTTCCCACTTGTGACCATCAAGCTCTTCCATAACGCCTCTCCCTTTCCTTCCCGCGCGCCCATCTCGGATAATATCTTTTGGTGAATATGGACCGGAATGCCGAGATTCTCTGCAATCTGGCGTGTTTGATCGGTCGAGTCGGAGTCAATTAGTACCATTTCATCCAGGAGTGGCGTTTCAACCATGAGGGCTTTTTTGATCATCGTAATAATTTTTCCAACCGTTTTCTCCTCGTTCAGGGCAGGCAGGGCCAGGCTGATTGTTATCCCCTGTTTCTCTTTGAGTGCCATGAGTTGTTTCAGGTCTGCAAACTCATTGGCGTGAAACGTGTTTTCGGCAAACCATTTATCCACCAGGATGGAGATGGCTTTAGCCCCGGCACTTTCGTCAAGCATGTTTTCTGAGATGGGACGGCGGGTTTTCACCACCATCACAGTGGCGCGCGATTCGCCCAGCATCTTCTCCGCCACCGGGCCAATGGATGGGCCGCCCATACTTTTGCTGGCAGTCGCCCCAAGGACTACCAAGTCGTAGTGTTTCGATTCTTCCAGGATGGCTTGTGCAGTGTCATCCGTTTTTATCGAGCGCATGTTGACTTCGGGGATTTGGCGCAGGATGTGCTTCATCCCTTTGAATGGGGTGTCATTTTCCGCGCCCGTTAATGACAGGTGCAGGACGTCCAGACAGGCAGGATGTAGACTCATGCCTGCTTGTAGCGCCAGTTCCGCATAGGGACCGCCGCGCACCGCGATCAAAGTTTTCTCAAATTTAAGGGAAGTCGCGCCTCGCACAATGGCAATATCGCAGAATGAATTGGAGAGGATATCTGATATCGGGACTCCGCACGTTATTTGCCCGTCTTTCCACTCAACAATGAACAGATCGGGTTTCTCGAAAGAGATGACTTCCTGAAGATCTTTCCATGGCGACTCGGATACGATCACGGTGGATTTGAAACGGGTGGTGGCATTACCCAGGGAGAGCAGCCGTTTGCGGACCAACCGCGCCGCCTGCGCGCCTGCGCTGACCGATTCTCCTGTCACGATGGGAACGACGCCCACCAGTACAACCTCCTCGCCGATCGCCTGTGCTATAGCTAACGCAGATTGCCCGGATGTACCAATCCCGATGGGGACGAGAACGGATTTGGTTTTTCGAAAAGCTTTGCTCATGCCATCACCTCCCGGATCAACGGAGCGATGTACAACTTGTAAATGGATTCCCAGGTATAGCTGTGTTTCGCACGCCGCGCCAGGCGGGATGTAGGTTCACGTTCCAGCCTGTCTGCAATTTGTTTTGCGATTGACTTCGGATCAGCTTGGGTTTCAAAATAACTGGAATCTTCACCGCCCAGTTCCCGCAGGACGGGGATATCAGCGCAGAAGACAGGGATGGAATTGAAAGCAGCTTCGATGATGGGGATCCCAAACCCTTCTTCGTAGCTCGGAAATATCAACGCATCTGCAAGCCGATAAAAATCAGCAATGATGGCATCAGGCATTGTTTCATCTGTTACTTCGGCCAGGAAATGAGCAGATCCTTGCAGGTTCAGTTCCCCGCGCAGTTGAAGAAGTTTTTGTTTATAGGCCGCATTGTCAGGATTGTGCGGTCCTTCAGGTCCTGTGACCACAAGCATGGCATTTGGGTAGGATAACCTTACTTCGGCCAGGATGCGCAAGGCTTGTTCGATATTTTTCCGTGGCGTCAGACGGACAGGTAACAGGAACAACGGGTCTGCCTGGCTGAGTTTTAATTGCTCCATCAATTGAATAGTTCTCTGCTCGAGCTTGAAGAAGGTGGCAAGATCCACTCCATCGGGGATTACGCGGATGGACTCTGTTGGGATTCCGACCAGGTCGCTCAGTTCCCTGCGGCGTACCTTCGAGATCGTAACGTGCGCGGCGCCTGCCCATTTCGAACGCAGTAAATCCCAGGGATAACCGCCGTGCATTTCGGGGCGATAGCGCTGCATGGTCCAGGCCAGATCATGATGCCACAATACCAGGTGCGGGAACATGGGTGTTTGGTATGCCAGGTTCAACGCAGCGGTCAATGGCAGGTTTTTATTCAGGGAAGCTACGTTGTGTGCGAATAAAATATCAAATCCTTGTGCCTCTTTCGTCAGTTCTAGCTTTATCTGCTCGCGCAGGGCATCGAAGTCATCTGTGAACTTACCTGGATCAAGTTGTTTTTTTACTTTCATCACTTCTTCATGGCGCGAGTCTAATCGCGGCAGCACGTGTACTGGGATGCGTTCGTCAAATACATTACCGCGACCTGTCAGGATGGTTACATCATGTCCTGCCTTTGCCATTAGGAGCGCGTGATGAGCCAATACGCTTTCGACTCCGCCAACGATGGGGGGAGAGGAGTAATGCATTACAGCAATTTTCATACAACCTCTCCAAAACAGTCGGATAACAGGAGTCCCAGCCTGCCCTCAAGCATGGTGTACGAGAAATATCGGCGAGCCAGTTCATAGTTGTAATCGCATTTTTGTTTTGCCTGCTGTGGATGCGTAAGAATGTATCGCGTATCTTCTAATGTTTTCTCACTGATGAAACCATCAAATTCGATCACTTGAAATCCCTTTGGCTTGATATCCGCTTCATAAATGGAATAATTATTTACCACCAGCGGGCGTTTGTAATAAACGGCCTCCAGGAAGGCGTTTCCAAAGCCTTCGACAGATGAAGGATAGGTGACCAGGTCGGCTTGCGGATAGATATCTCCAAGTGAATAAATTCTCCGCCCATCCTGTGTGAGGCCGCGCTCAGCGCCGACGATCGCTGATTCAAAATTGATGGTCACATCCAGTAGAGCAGCGAACTTGCGTACTCTCTTTTCATAATCGGAGCCTTCGTCTCCCGCAGCGTGCGAAATGACCAACTCGGCAGGCAATCCGAGACGGCGTGTCAGCTCGATTGCGTGCTCGATGCCTTTCCGTTGGATAATTCTCGTCGGTTGGAGAATTAAATATTGATCGGGAGCCAGCCCCAGGTCTGCACGTGCTAAGCGAGCG
>JBGOZL010000277.1:0-4260 GCA_041480185.1 Anaerolineae bacterium | reverse complement strand
TTTTAGATTGTTCCATATTAGATTTAAGATATAAAGTTTCAAATACTCGAAATTTGTTCACGATTTCTTTTGCAAATACAGGATTACTTCCGTCTTCGCCGCCTGATAAAGACCAGATAAATCCTGGTCCGAGCCATGAAAACGCTTGAGGGACTGCCTGCCACAAACCGCACAGCCATGTATAGCGCGAAATGAATCGGCGTTGCAACTGGCGCAACTGCTCAAGCGAGCCATCATGAGAAGGAAAGCCATTTGTTCAGGGCTATCCGGTCCGGATTTTTCAACAGCCGCGACCAGATCCTGCCAGGATAGGCCACGTTCAGTTGAGAGCGATGAGATATTACCCGAAGGAAAAATCAAGCCGGTGTCGGAGTTGTGCATGGCAGCAATCGCTTATTCGACCTGGGCTGGGCGAGAGGCAGCTTTGGCGGACCGGGCGGAATCCTCACGTTTTGCGTTTGCGGGTCGAATGGCTGAATAATAAGCAGCCGATTTAGACAACCCAGCCTCGTCGTATACATTACGCTTGAAAGAGGACAATTCGTAATTATGATCCATTTTGATGGCGTCGAACGGACAGAATTCAGCACACAACCCGCAGTTCATGCAAATATCAGCATCAATATAAAACTGGGCTGGGTCCGGGATCGGACGCCCGGTGACGGGATCGGTGGAACGAACGATCCAAATACACTGCGGGGGGCAAACCTTGGCGCAGATACCGCAGGAAGTGCAACGCAGGTTTTTTTCTCCGTTAGGGCCTTCATCATAAACCAGGAACGGCACAAAGCGGAACTCTTCCGGGACCGGGATCTTTTCTTCAGGATATTGAACGGTGAAAATACCGCGTCCATCCTTGTCGGAACGATGGGCAATGCCTTTATCATTGTTATACCTTCTACCCAACCAGACCAGATCGTCAAGGTAGGTTTCCATGAAGCGTTTTAGGCTAACGCCAAGGCCCTTTAAAATACCTTTACCATACATGTCGCTCATGGGTTTCTCCTAGCGGTCTACTTCACCTAGAACGATATCAATCGAGCCGAGAACTCCAACCAAGTCAGCCACCTTCTGTCCAATACAAATCGGGCCGAAGGAAGTCAGATTAATGAACGACGGGGCACGAACATGATAACGCCAGGGGTTGGGCTTACCGTTCGATATGACGTAGAAACCAAGCTCTCCCTTGGGACCTTCCACACGCCCATAAGCTTCACCAGGCGGGACGCGCACCTGATACATTGGTTTAAGCGCCATTACCGGCCCATCCGGAAGTCCTTTTACAGCCTGCTGTATGATACGGATGCTCTGGCGGATCTCATCGAATCGGACCATCAAGCGGTCATAAATATCACCATTCGAGCGCACAACCACGTCAAACTCGAAACGATCATAGATGGAATAGGGTTCTGCACGGCGCACATCGTAAGGGATGCCAGAAGCACGTAAAAATGGACCGGCTGCAGAATACTTAATTGCGTCCTCGGCAGTCAGCACGCCCTGGCCGATCCCACGCGAACGAATAATCTCATTCTCGCTCAGGAAGCGGTCTATTTCCTCGATTTTGCGTGGGAACCGCTCAAAGAACAAGTCCTTAATCTTCTGCAGCACTCCCTCCGGGAAATCCCTGGCAACGCCGCCAAAGCGGAAGTAGTTGCACATCATGCGCGAACCCGCAACGGCTTCGAAGATATCGAGGATGAGCTCACGCTCTTCCAGCGCATAAAGCATGGGGGTGAAATATGCACCCAAATCGTTTAACAACGTCCCGATAAGAAAGAGGTGGTTCGAGATACGGGTCATCTCGGCCATGATGATGCGGATATATTCAGAGCGTTCGGTGGGCTTGACGTTCATCAATTTTTCGATAGCAAGCGCATAGCCAAAATTATTGCTCATGGAGGCGAGATAATCGAGACGATCGGTGTAAGGCATATTCATGATAAAGGTATTACGTTCCCCAATCTTCTCGTGGTTGCGGTGCAGATAGCCCATGACGGGCTTGAGGTTGACAATCTGTTCCCCATCCAGTACTACGGCGACACGAAAAACCCCATGCGTCGAGGGATGCTGGGGACCCATGTTGACAATGATATGGTCGGTATCAAGACCGATCTCTTCTTTCTGATAAATTTGCAGAGAATCGTAAAGGGCTTTTTCCGAATCAAATGTCTGGCTGGCAGGGTTGAATCCATGGGGGTAAGCAATATTGTCCGCGTATAGGTTCTTACTTTCAGCCATGACCAACTGGCCTTCAGGCCAGCGCGATTTAAATGGTTTCCCCTCTTCCTCGAAGTAAGGTTCGTGCCAATCCTTGCGCATTGGATGACCCGCAAAGCCTTCCCACATAAAAATGCGGCGCAGATCAGGGTGACCGGTGAATTTGATGCCGAACAGGTCCCAAGCTTCGCGCTCCTGCAATTCTGCCCCCGGGTAAATGGAAACCAAAGAAGGAACTTCGATCGGATCAACGCGCGGAACCTGGACTTTGAAAACCAAGCCCGCCCCGCCGGTGGTCTTGTAAACGTGATAAACCACTTCCATTTTGCCTTCAGGCAAATAATCCACTGCGGTAATGGAAGATAGGTAATCGTAACCAAATTCGTCCCGCAGCGCAATTGCATATTCAAGAAGGTTGGCATTCTCCACCAACCAGCCAGAATAGCCTGGGCGAGTATCGGGATGAATCGCGCCCGGGAAGCGGGCGGATAGATCAAGGGACTGGACATGGGCAGGAGTGTTCAAGCGAGTCTCCTAGTTCTTGTCGCCATTCTGAATGAGGGTTATTTTGCGCGGATCAATCAGATCCGGACCAAGCATGGGTACCGGAATTTCCGCCAGATCGGGGCCTTTCTTGTACCAACGGGCAGTTTTGATGGGCTCACCCCTGATCTTTTCCTGAACCTTCATCAGGCCATTTAGCAATGCCTGTGGGGTGGGTGGGCAACCAGGGACATACACATCTACCGGGATAAACTTATCGACCCCGGAAACGACGTTATAACCTTCCTTGAAGGGACCGCCTCCTGAAGCGCAAGCACCCATTGAAAGGACATATTTCGGTTCCGGCATCTGGTTGTACAGGCGCACGATGACAGGGATCATTTTCTTTGTGACCGTGCCAGAGACGATCATCAGGTCACTCTGGCGGGGGGAGGGACGCATGATCTCCATGCCGAAGCGGGCAATGTCATAACGGCTGGCTGCAGCGCAGATCATTTCGATGGCGCAACATGCCAGGCCAAACATCAGAGGCCAAACAGAAGCACTGCGACCCCAGTTATATATTTTATCCAGGCTGGTTATTGCAACCTGAGCTTTAAGTTCTGGTGGGATTTCATATTCAGGGGAATTCAACCCATTCTGTTCCATAAAGATGCTCCTGAGATTCTTCGCTAGAACAAATCTGGCGGATTATATCCGCGAGGGGAAAACAAGTCAAATTAATTATGCAAATATAGATTTGCATAATTGATATAATAGCAGGAATGAAACCAACTACTCGTTTGCGAATTCTTGAATATATCCGGAAATATCAGACCGCTTCGGTGAGAGAATTAAAAGCCCTCATGGGGATGAGTGGGGCGAATATTCGCCATCACCTTTCCATTTTGGAATCTAATGACCTGATCGAGATCGTGGGCATGAGGAATGAGGGTCGGGGGAGGCCGAGACAAGTTTATGGGTTATCACGGCGGGTACTGGGAGACGGATTGGACAACCTGTCGGGGAACCTGCTCGCGATTTGGATGGGAAGCATGTCAGGCGAAAAGCGTAAAGCGAGTTTGAGGTCCCTGGCAGAGCGGCTGGCAGGCAGAGTTGAGCCCAGCCTGCCGGCAATGAAGAGGGTGGTCGGGACAATAGCGAGATTGAACGACCTGCGCTACCAGGCGCGCTGGGAAGCCAGTGCGGCGGGAGCGCGTTTCATCCTGGGTCATTGTCCATACGCTGCCATCATTGCCGAACACCCCGAACTTTGCCAGATGGATGCTTACCTCCTCGAGACGAGGTTGGGAGCATTTGTTGAGCAAACGGCGAAGCTACATATGAGCGACAAGGGTCTGCCTTTTTGTGCTTTCCAAATGGTTGAGAATAGATGAGCTGGATTTATCATTAATCTTAGGAGTAGCCCATGAAAAATCCAATCATACCGATATAATATTAAAATAACGATGCAATAGGGACACGGGTAATGAAAAAAGAGTCTGCAGAACGCTGGATTTACGCACTCATCCTGATTGGCCTGGCTGCAATAATTCC
>JBGOZL010000276.1:0-4279 GCA_041480185.1 Anaerolineae bacterium | reverse complement strand
GGATTTTTGTTTATATAAGGATCATTCAAATTCAACCTCATATTGCAGTTGTCAGCCTATGGCAGAAAATGTGCCCGCAGCTGCACATTTCTACCAGGAGGTGGTCGGTTTGAACAAATCGCCGCACCATGCAGACAATCGTATCTATTTCGACCTGGATGGCTGTGTCCTGACGATCGTCCCTGGACGCCCGGCGCTTCCGCCGGACCCAGAGCCGCTATTCCCGGTGGTCACTTTTTCGGTCCCTCAACTGGACAAAGCAGTGGATACACTCTGCCTGAATGGGGTGGACCTGCCTTGGGGAGTTGAGAAAAATGCTGCAAGCCGGCAGATGATGTTCCACGACCCGGCAGGGAACCTGGTGGAATTGGTTGAACTTAAGAAATAAGAGCGGCCATTTTCGCCGCCCTTATTTACACAATCCTATTTTCGCAGGTCAGCCAGATTTTCCTCCACCGCCTGGAGCTCAAGCTTGAGTTCAGCCAGGTAGGATTCCAATTCCTCGATCTGTTCGGCTTTGGTAAGAAAGCGGCGCTCGAAGCCGTCCTCTCCGCCGCAGCAATCACAACCGCAGTCGCATGAACCTTTCTTGCAATCACAGTTTTCGTCCATAATATTTCTCCTTTAGATGGGTTGACCATCAGATTCTGATTCACGCGCATCCTGAGAGCGCTTGTCGAAACCAAACTAGTATCTCGTCTTTCGATGGGAACCTTCCCACACAGACCAGCCGGTCATTCACAACCAGGCTGGGGTAGATGAACACCGGTGTAACCTTCTCTATCTCGGCGAGATCTCGCACCTCAAATATTTCGATCTGAAGGTCGGGATATTCCATGCCCATTGCGGCCTGGGCAGCCAGTACTGCTCGCCTGACGGCATAGCGCTGGGGGGTTTTGGAACCCAATATTTTTACTCCTATTTTCATCAGGCCTCGGCGGCTGAAAAGAATCTCTTCTTTAAACCAAATGCCACATTGACAAGCCCGATCATCACCGGCACTTCCACCAGCGGACCGATGACCGCCGCGAAGGCCTGCCCCGATGAAATCCCGAATACCGCCACAGCCACTGCGATGGCCAACTCGAAATTGTTACTGGCTGCCGTGAACGAAAGCGTGGCGGTCTGCTTGTAATTCGCGCCGACCGCTTTGCCCATCAGGAAGCTGACCAGGAACATGACCACGAAGTATATGAGCAGGGGGATGGCGATCCGCACCACGTCCAGCGGCAGTTGGACGATATATTCTCCCTTGAGCGAGAACATGACCACGATGGTGAAGAGCAAAGCCACCAGGGTGATGGGACTGATCCTGGGGATGAACTTGCCGTGATACCACTCCTTGCCCTTGATCTTCACCAGGACCAGGCGGGTGAGGAAACCGGCAATAAAGGGAATACCGAGATAAATGAATACGCTCCTCGCAATTTCCCCAATCGTGATTTTCACCACGGCGCCCGAGAGCCCGAACCAGGTGGGCAGGACGGTGATGAAAACGTAGGCATATACGCTGTAGAACAGCACCTGGAAAACGGAGTTGAACGCCACCAGCCCGGCGGCGTACTCGGTATCACCCTTGGCCAGTTCGTTCCAGACGATGACCATGGCGATGCAGCGGGCCAGCCCGATGAGAATGAGGCCAGCCATGTACTCCGGGTAACCGCGCAGGAAGATGATCGCCAGGGCAAACATCAGCACCGGTCCGATCACCCAGTTCTGCAGCAGCGACAGCCCCAGCACTTTCCAGTTACGGAACACATCGCCCAGTTCCTCGTAACGCACCTTTGCCAGGGGCGGGAACATCATCAGGATCAGCCCAATGGCGATCGGGACGTTGGTGGTCCCGACCGAAACGAGAACGTTGAACCGGGCAACCTGGTAGGAGAAAAAATAACCGATCCCCACCCCCAGTGCCATTGCCAGGAAAATCCAAACAGTCAGGAAGCGGTCGAGGAAAGATAGTTTTTTGGTGGTGCTGATTTCTTTTGCCATGGAGTCTCCGTGGAAAATTGGGAATTGTTGCGCGTTAGATTATCAAACCTTTTTTACGGTTTGAGCATGCAGCTTTTCTCGCAGCATCTCCACCGTGGGGGCGCCTTTTAATCCTTGCGGGGTTGCATAGATACGGCAGTTCAGGGCATACCGCTCCCGCTGCTCGGGCCACAAATCAACATCTTCTACGCAAAAAGATGGCGAACCTAAAAACTTCAGGCGAGCAGCTTCGGCATCATCCGGCACCCTTACCAGGTGGATATCTGCCTGCAGCCCTTCAGCTGCCAGCGCGGCTTTCAGATTCTCAAGCCCTCCCTGCCAGGAAGGACAATCGTCGCTGTACAAAAGGTCAATTTTCATATGACTTCAACATAGTAACGATTTCGCGTGCGATGTCGTCTCGGACTTTTCGGAAATCGTCCATATTGTCCGTTTGGGCAGGATCGGGGTAGTCATGATGCAGGCGCTTTCCTTTCCCAAGCCAGACGGGACATTCCTCCTGCGCTGAATCACAGAGGGTGACCACCAGGTCGAGGTCCGCATCCCGGAATTCATCTACAGATTTCGTGCGGCCTGAATGCTGGATGCCGATCTCAGCCAGCGCTGCCTTTGCCTTGGGATGGACGGAAGCGGCCGGCTTGGTCCCGGCACTGAAAGCTTCCCAGTTTTCCCCCAGGCGGGCATTAACGATCGCTTCTGCCAACTGGGAACGGCAGGAATTGCCGGTGCACAGGAAGAGGACCTTCTTTTTCATTCTGCGACCAGCGCATTGGTCAGGAAGGTGGTAATTTCGGCCTCACTTGGCACCCGGCCAGCAGAGACTACCTTTTCGTTGATGACCAATCCAGGGGTTGCCAGGATTTTGTATTTCATGATCTCAACATGGTCAGTTACTTTCTCGATTTTGGCATCAATGCTCAACGTATTGATGGCGCGCGCGGCCAGGGAAGCCAAATTTTGACAATTCCGACATCCAGGGCCTAAAACTTTTATGGTAAGCATATAACCTCCTGATTAAATAAATAGAATCAATGAAATTATCAACCCAATTCCAACCACCCAAAGAATATCAACTTTTAACAGGAGCGCAATGAACGCCGCACCAGAAAGCAACAGGAGTTGAAAATTCCATTGAACATTCCCGGCAAAGCGGAAAATGACTGTAAAAAGCAATCCCACGAAGGAACATAGTACGCCAACAATGGCCTTGTTGAAATAGGACGAAGCCCGCAACCTGTCGAAAAAAGGCGATACCCCGATCACCAATAAAAAGGATGGCAGGAAAATACTGATCGTAGCCACCAGTCCACCCAGTGGACCCTGCAACAGGTAACCAATAAAAGTGGCCGTAATGACGATCGGGCCGGGGGTTACCTGCCCCAGGACGATACCATTCATGAAGGTTGCCGCGTCCATCCAGTGGTGCACATCCACAATTTCATGCAACATCAAAGGGACCGAGGCGAGACCGCCTCCGAAGGCCGTCAGGTCGATCCTGAAGAGCAGCACGGCCAAGCTGAAGAGATTCCGGTCAAAAACAAATAGCAATGAAAAAACCACAAGAGCGATTGCTACAATTAATAAGAGCGGTTTAACGTTCGCGGGAATTGAAGAGGATGAGGCAGTCTTTTGTTGAACAGGCTGGTTCGGTTTGACCAGTACCAGCCCAACGATCGCAGCCAGGAAAATCACCAGGATCGGATTTGCGTTTAAACCGAACAGTGCGGCGGCAAACCCTGCAATCAGGAAATATATCCAGGTTTTCAGCGTCGTCCTGCCGAATATCACCGTCGCATTGGCGACAATTGCTACAGTGATCGTCTGGAGCCCCTTGAATGCAGAAATTACTGGAGGAAGGTTATGAGTATAGCTAAACAAAGCTGCAAACGCCATCATCAAAAGAAATGCGGGCAGGCCAAATGCGGTGTAACAGACTGTTGCCCCCACAACCCCACGTTTTTTTAATCCAACATAGGCAGTTACCTGCATTACCGTTGCCCCTGGTATCATCTGACAAAAGGCAAGTACGTCGTTAAAGGTTCCCACATCCAGCCAAAGCTTTTGTTCAACAGTAACCCTGCGAATATAGGCAATCATTGATGGACCACCAAAGGCGGTCAAACCCAGGCGTAAGAAAGTCCTGAATAATTGCTTGACGGAAGGTTGTGAGCCGGAAAATTCAGTCATTTGAATACAGCCTTTGGCTATATAAACATTACCCTTTTTACAAAGATCACGTGAGCCAACTGAAAAGGCAGCCCACGATTTTGTTAATGTAATCAGTTTT
>JBGOZL010000275.1:0-4291 GCA_041480185.1 Anaerolineae bacterium | reverse complement strand
GCCAGGATGCGGGCGAGTTGTAGATCGGTCATCGGGATGATTATAGCGTTATCCACCTGTACGTCAACGCCAGGTTTGACGCCAGATTTGACACGCCAGATTTGAGAACGTTCCATTTTAATTATGGTTTGGTTCTCGAGTTGACGGCCCTGTTTAATAACCACCCTTTATAAACCGCATTTCCGAATATGTTCCTCAGTGCTAATCAGGAGGCAAGCTGGTAAAGAAGGCGTTGCACGGCTTTGCATGGTAGCTGCGGATACTGGAATTTCCCCCCGGGATGGTCTAAAAAACGGCGCCTGCACACCTTCTTTGGTTAATACTTTATGCGAAACCACAAATTAGTGACACTCCCCCGCCGCTTTAGCGGCTGGGGAGTGTCACAAAGGTGAATCCTGGAGAAGCGGATGCAGGAGCGGCATGCGTTAGAACAAACTGGGGACCAGTCCATGCCCCACCGTAAACTTTTCCAGCCTCGGTCTTTGCGGCTTGGTAAGTGCGAGCCCCCATCAGGACTGCGCCTATCCGGCTAATGACATCGTCCACGATCGGATTCGGACCGAAATAGTCAATCATCCATCCCATGTCGTCGCCCGGTCCAGCGATGAATCCATCCAACGACATCGTGATATGCCAAAGCACTTTACTCATCCTTGCCCAGCACCTCTAGGTCACCTCTTCCAATTCTTCATCTCTAATATGAAATCATACGGATACTTGGCCAGGATTTCAATTGTTCCATCCGGTCTGACCCAAAGCGTATCCTCAATGCGGACGCCCAAGCCTTTTTCAGGATAGTACAGTCCGGGTTCGCTGGTAACTACCACCCCTGGTTTAAGGATATTATCGTCTGTAGCAGTCAGACCCGAAAAGGGTCGTTCGTGAATATTCAGCCCGACGCCGTGTCCGATCGAGTGGACGTAGCCATCCAGTGGTGCTACAGTATTGAGCGGAGTCTGGTGTCCATTTTTTTCGAACTCCTCACACACCAGGCGTTGATAATTCTTGAAGGGTGCGTTAAGGTCGAGATTATCCTGTACTTTTTCAAATACGGCTTTTACCTCGTCAAATAATTTCTGCGCCTCGGGTGCTGCATAACCAAGGCTCCAGGTGCGGGTGAAATCATAGAAGTATCCCCCGCCTGCCTCGCATGGGTAGATGTCGAACACGATGGTTTGCCCCAGCCGTAGGAGGTCGGTGGGGGTACCGGTTGAATGGGGGATGCCGGAATCGCGCCCGATGGCAAAGATCGTCCGTTCCGGATTCTCAGCGCCTAATTCAGCGAGCCAAAGGTCGATCCTGGATTTTACATCCGCAATGGTTAATGGGGTGCCATCCTCCCTTAACAGCACCTCGTCTTTCCGAACCTGGCGAGTGGTAAGGTAATCAGCGACACGTCCAACAACCGTCGTGGTAATTTTACCCATTTTGCGGATACGGTCGACTTCCGCTTCGTCTTTTGTCTCCATGGCATACATGAAGAGGGAATTGTCATGCGACTCGCCCACAAGTTCTAACTCCGGCATGAGGTTTTGTAATCGGGTAAAAATTGCGAATGCTGAACCAAAGTCCGTTGTGCCATAAATTCCGATTCTCCCATGCACATCCTGATCAATGAGCATCCGTTTATATCGGATCGCTGAAGCAAGTAATGAATCCCCTTGCGCTTCCTTCAAAAGTGAATCGATATTATAGGTACTATAGGGAATTACCTTCAAACCTGATTTGGAAGCTTCGCCGCGCTCCATGTCATTGCAATAGAGTATCGGCTGGCTGCTGCGCTTCTTGATAAGCGTCGCCCCTGTTATGTGTCCTCCACCAGTCAGATAGTACATGGGCGGGTTATGCGTCGCATTCCCTATTACGATGATCGCGTTAAGGTTATTCGTTTGCATGCGCGCGTCGAGGTCGGATTTCATTTTGAATCGCTCCTTGAGGGTAAAGGTTTCAGAATCGCAAATTCGATTTCGTGATTGCCCGGGTGAGAGGTTATTAATGGTTTGTTTTAAAGATCCCATCCGACCAGCCGGCAGGAAAGGGGAACACTGCCTTTATGTAGCTGTCCCAACGATTTGCAAGACCTGTTCTCGTGATAGTTTTCCCACCCCGTTTTCGATCGCTATCAGCGTGCCCTCTGCCAGTAGCAGGGGAACCTCTACAAAATATTTAAAGGAACTTTTTGGCATGGAGGCTACGCCAGCCCTGGCGAGCTCAAGATTTTTCCTGGCGTATTGAAACATTTCCTTGTCTGTCCAGCCATCAGGGAAGAAATTCACGCCGCGTTCAGCATCTTCTTTTCGGTTGCGAAGGATATTAACTGCCTGCAAACCACGTCCGAACTGGATGGCACACATCCGGTCAATGGCTGTCCCGTCGAACCAACTCCAAATATCGCAGATCAACAATCCAACCGCGCCTGCAACGCTGAAAGTATACCCGTCTAGGTCGGCTTCAGTTTGAATTTGCCAATGGTTTTCCACCCAATATGCCATGCGTTCTGCCATCGCGATGGTAGCGTCCCAGACGCGTGGGGCAATATCGGTAGGTACATTTAAGAGCCAATCACCAATCCGCAAAGTTACTTCAGGAAGGACGGCGTGATAAGGAGAGAAAAAGAAATCCAACTCAGCCAGACTGGTATGCGCATTTCCCACGCCTATTCGAGCTTGCAGTATCGGGCCTAGGCCATGTAACAAGGCTGCTTTTTTGGCATCATCCAAATCGGGGTGATCTTCGATTTCATCAATCGCGCGCATGCATAAATATGCGCTGGCAACTGCCTCCTGAAGCCTGGCAGGTAAACGGGCGATTGGAATAAAAAACGTCCGGCTGTTTTCTTTCAGGACGCGGGTTATGTCGACATGCAAAGTCATAGGCTTATCTACCACTCTGGAAAAGGTTTCTCAAGTATTTCTGTTTCTTTTATAAGAACGAATGACGTTTGCCAAATTGACAAGCAATGCTTCATCCTGTTCAGGCAGGACAGTGCGGGGGTCAAACAGGATACGGTCATTTTCAGTCCGGGCGATAACTGGTGGTTGTTCCCCGCGTAATTTTTTCAAAAAAGAGTCGGATCCATTAACAGTCAGGGCAAGAACCCAGGTCGGCAAGGATTCACCTGGGAGACTCCCACCACCGACAGTGGATTCACTGGCAAGCACTTCTCCCTGGCCGAGTTTAGCTGCCCAGGATTCTGCACGCGCTTTCACCTGTGTTGGTGATTGCGCGATCATGCGCCAAACGGGGATCTCACGCTCGGCTTCATCCTTGAGATAATGCTGCAATGTCGCTGTCAGCGCGGCCAGGCAGAGTTTATCGGCGCGCACAGCCCGGGCCAATGGATGCTTCTTAATCCTTTCAATCAGGGCTGCTTTTCCGATGATGATGCCTGCCTGCGGGCCGCCGAGTAACTTGTCTCCGGAAAAACAGACCAAGTCTGCACCAGCTTTGATGGACTCTTGCACAGCAGGCTCATGAGCCAGACCGAAGCGTTCTGTTGCCAGCAGTGTTCCAGAGCCCAGGTCATCTGCGAATATAACCCCAACTTTGTGTGCGAGGTCCGCGATTTCTGCGAGATCAGGTTCTTCGGTAAAGCCGATCATTTTAAAGTTCGAGTGGTGCGCGTGCATTATCAACGCGGTTTGTTCGGTGAGGGCCTCTTCATAATCTGAAAGATGAACGCGGTTGGTTGTGCCGACTTCCACCAGCTTAGCCCCCGATTGCTTCATCACATCGGGGATGCGAAATCCTCCACCGATTTCGACCAGTTGAGAACGGGAAATGATCACGCGTTTCTTATTGGCAAGTGCAGACAGGACCAAGAGTACACCCGCGGCATTATTATTGACCACCAGTGCGGCTTCCGCACCGGTTAATCGTTGGAGCAGGGTCCCGGCATGGATCAGACGGCTGCCGCGTTTCCCGGTTTCCAGATCGAATTCAAGATTCGAGTAACCATGCGCAACAGCCAGCATGGATTGGACAGCTGCAGTTGAAAGGGGGGCACGACCTAGATTGGTGTGCAAAATAACGCCACTGGCATTGATAACGGGCAGCAGCGTAGGAGCTGTCCACAATTGCAGCAAGGAGGCAGCATGGCTCAGGAGGACTTCCCGATCCGGAAGTTTGGACTCGCCGGTCTTCGAATTGCTGCTCCGCACCTCGTCAAGGGAACTGCGGATAGACTGTAATGTTAACGGGCGGCCGTAACTCGCGATGAGTTCAGCCGCAAATGGGGTTTGGAGAAGGTGTTCTACTGAAGGGAGTCCGTGCAGATTCATTCTTTCGACTG
>JBGOZL010000274.1:0-4294 GCA_041480185.1 Anaerolineae bacterium | reverse complement strand
AGGCGTTTTATTATGAAATTGGGAGGGGATCTCCAAGGAGAACCCCTGATTAATTAATCAACGGGGGGCGCGCATAGTTTCCAGCCGCTCTTGCAATTCAATCCGTTTCGTATTGGCAGCGCTGCGGATACTGGCAACCAAACCCTGGGCGCGATCATTAATCTGATAGCGTAAATCTTTCCCAGCCATAGGGGTGAAAAGCAGAGCTATTCCTGCGCCAATAACCCCGCCGATGACCGTCCCAATTAAAAACCCAAAAGCCCGACGCATAAAAGCCTCCTATGAAAAACTATTTAAATACCAACCATATTATAGAGCATAATTAAATCCCCTGGTAGATTGCGGTAGCACCATTTTTGTGGAATAATAGTGATCGTTGCGCGTATCTTTTAGAACGCGACCATAAAAGTAAGTCCAATCTGCACGAACTTTCAAACCAGGCCCCTACCTGAAAGGAGGGTACCATGTCATCACTTCCCCCTAACCCCATTACCCAGAGCCCGCGTAAAAAAATTACCACGCTGGCAATCCGCCAAAAAAAGGTAACCGGCGAACCAATTACCATGCTGACCGGGTACGACTACCCGACCGCTCTGGCACTTGATCAAGCCGGAATCGACGCCATCCTGGTAGGCGATTCTCTCGGGATGGTGGTACTGGGTTATGAAAACACCCTACCAGTCACTATGGATGTGATGCTGCATCATTGCCGCGCAGTGTCACGCGGGGCTAAAACGGCGCTATTGATCGGGGATATGCCTTTCATGTCCTACCAGGCTTCAACAGAAGAAGCCGTCCGAAATGCGGGCCGGTTCCTCCAAGAAGCTGGCATGGATGCAATTAAACTTGAGGGGGGACGGGAACGGTTGGGCGCCGTGCGAGCCATCATCGGAGCCGGGATTCCTGTCATGGGGCACTTGGGGCTAACGCCGCAATCCGTCCACATGCTGGGAGGATTCCGCCCCCAAGGACGCAGTGCGATCAGTGCCGAGAGATTGCTCGAGGATGCCCTTCTCCTTGAACAAGAAGGTTGCTTCAGCTTAGTACTCGAATCCGTCCCAGCCAAGTTGGCCGAAATGGTCTCGAAACGACTGTCCATTCCCACCATTGGAATCGGGGCTGGCGGAGGTTGTGACGGGCAGGTGCTGGTGACTCACGATCTGCTGGGATTGTTCGATCGATTTACACCCAAGTTTGTCCGCAAATATGCCAACCTGCATGCCGAGATGGATAATGCCTTCAAAGCTTTCATCGCCGACGTACAAAACCACGCTTTCCCTGCGAAAGAACATACCGTTGAGATGCCCGAAGAAGAATGGGAAGCGCTTGTTCATTATCTCAACCACCAGGGGCGATCTGGGGCATGAATAGCGACTCGATCCTCATCATTGGCACCGGCGCGCTAGCGACCCTTTTCGCGGCGCGTTTTGCAGAAGCAGGTATATCCGTCAACATGCTCGGCACCTGGGCAGAGGGATTGACGGCTATAAATGAAAAGGGCGTTCAGGTGGAGGGAGAAGGAAAGGCATATCGAGTACACGCAACAGCCAACCCGGCTGATTGCAAAGGCTTGCGATTTGCCCTAGTGCTCGTTAAAGCCTGGCAAACGGAACGGGCAGCTCAACAACTTACAAACTGCCTCGCCGAGGAGGGTGTGGCATTAACACTCCAAAATGGACTTGGGAACGATACGATGCTCGCTTCCAGCCTGGGATTAGCCCGGGTTTCACAGGGTGTTACCACCCTTGGAGCGACCTTGAATGCACCCGGTGTTGTGTGCCAGGGAGGAAAGGGACCTGTGAACCTTGACCCCAATCCACGCCTTGAGTCAATGGAAAAAATGATGCGAGTGGCGGGTTTTGAAGTAAATGTGGTGGACAACATACAATCGCTTAAATGGGGAAAACTCGTGGTCAGTTCAGCGCTCAACCCGCTAACCGCATTGCTGAGGGTAAAGAATGGGGAACTGCTGGAACATCCACAGGCACTTGCATTGATGGGTAAATTGGCTCGGGAGACGGCTGCCGTAGCGAAAAAAATGGGTATATTGCTGCCATTCAGAGAACCAGGACAGGCCGTAAAAGAGGTAGCGCGAAGGACAGCGGAGAACCTTTCATCGATGTTGCAAGATATCCTGCGGGGAGCACCAACCGAAATAGACGCAATCAACGGGGCAGTAGTTCTATTGGCCGAGAAGAAAGCCCTCCAAGTCCCAGTCAACCGGATAGTTTGGTCGCTAATTAAAGCCATTCCTGTTCGTGGTAATATTAAGATATAGACAATTTTTATTTTATTGGAGGTGTTTGATGAGGAAATGTGTTACCGCGCTGGCTTTCCTGATCGCACTCTGGGTCGCTGTTCCTGCACAGGCGCAAAGTGGGCTAACCCTGAGTTCTGTACGCGTGGATATTTGGCCGGAATATGACCAGCCAGCCGTACTGGTAATTTATCACATTTCAATGCCCATGAATACGACCCTTCCAGTAAACCTTAACCTGCGCATCCCTGCCCAAGCCGAAGCCTATGCAGTTGCCATCTCCGACCCGGCAAAGGGGCTGCTCAATGCCCCCTATGACCGAACCGTCCAAGGGACGTGGGCAACGCTGGCGATCACAGCCAACGCGAAGGATGTGCAAGTGGAATATTACGATACCCTTGTGAAAAATGGGACCGCACGCCACATCGTCTACGAGTGGGCCGGGGATTATGCAGTTGATTCTTTTGCTGCTGATATACAACAGCCGACCGGTGCGAGCAATATGGTCACAAACCCCGCCCTGCCACCAAGCCCCGTTGGCCAGGACGGTTTCGTTTATTATGAAACCACCCCACAGCCATTGGCAGCGGGACAAACTTACACCCTGACTGTCGATTATACAAAGACTACCGATGGTTTAAGCACCACCGGACTTCCAGTGCAACCGACGCAACCGCTCACTGGAACCACTCCAGGGCGGGTGACCATGAGCGCAGTTTTGCCATGGGTATTGGCGGGAGTCGGTGGGGCATTGATCGTTTTTGGAATCGTGGGTGGATACTACATGTGGAAAAACGGCACCCGCAGATCATCATCCATGCGTAAACGGCATGCACAACCCCAACAGGAAAACGAGACAGATGAGGTTTACTGCCATCAATGTGGGAAGCGGGCCCAACCGGGTGATGTATTCTGCAGGACTTGCGGGATGCGTTTACAGAAAGACGAGTAAAACAGGTTGCGTAAAGGCTCCCTAAGGTGAATATTTCTCCGATCATCCCGATCTATTTTTTCTATGGATTGGCATTCTTTAGCATGGGCCTGTTGGTCATGGTCGAAGGAGGGCAGTCGTCAGATACCCGCCTTCGCCGCGCCTTACGCCCGCTGGCTGCATTTGGGCTGGTGCACGCTGCAAATGAATGGTTGGAGATGTTCAATGTAATCGCCATACAGGGGGGAAATGTGACCTCCGACTGGTTAGCGGGTATAAGGCTGGGAACCCTGGCATTTTCGTTTATCTCATTGGCTGCCTTTGGCAGTTATCTTCTTGTGGTTTCACGTACTGCCCAACGGTTGATCCTGCTGGTTCCGCTTGTACTGGAAGGCGTGTGGGTATTCGGCCTGATCATTCTCAAGGGACACTTTGCGCTTCCCATCTTATGGAACGTTGCTGATGTCTGGACGCGCTATTCATTAGCCATTCCAGCTGCACTGCTGGCGGCTATCGGGCTGGTGGTTCAACAGCGTGTTTTTCGCAAGGCTGGATTGATATCATTTGGCCGGGATGCGCTCTGGGCAGCGGTGGCCTTTGGATGGTACGGCCTGGTAGGACAATTATTCGTTCAATCCTCCCCCCTGCCCCCATCGAACGTGGTAAATGATGCATTATTCACAAATTTGTCCGGCATCCCAGTCCAATTATTCCGGGCGATCATGGCAAGTGTGGCAGCATTTTTTGTCATCCGTTTTCTCCGTGCGTTCCAGGTTGAAAATGAAAGCCAAATTGCCAGTTTGCAGGAAGCACGCCTTAAGGAAGCAAAACAACGCGAGTCACTCCGGCGAGAACTGTACAAGCGCGTGGTTGCTGCCCAGGAATCGGAACGCCAAAGGATTGCGCGAGAGCTGCATGATGAAACAGGCCAGGCGCTGACAGCGATCGGGCTGGGCCTGCGCGGTTTGACCGGCTCATTGAGTACATCAAACATGGAGCGTACTAAAAAGAATTTACACCAATTAGAACTGCTAACCACGCATTCGCTCGATGAACTTCAGCGCCTGATCGCAGATTTACGCCCCTCCCACCTGGATGATTTGGGT
>JBGOZL010000273.1:0-4299 GCA_041480185.1 Anaerolineae bacterium | reverse complement strand
TTCTTCAGTATTTGCCGAGTGCTGCTCATTCTTTATTGCAATCTCCCGCGCGGCGCGGTAATTACTGACCAAAGCAGGGTAATTGACCGAAATATCAGCCGCCCGCTGATCAAAATCAGATACAGGATAGGCACGCACCTTCATGACCTCCATGATCAGATGGTCTGCCTCCACAGTCGCCTGTCCGGGTTGGTCGACGAACTTGGCCTGGATAGCCGTCCATTCAGCCTGATAGCGCTCACGTTCGCTCACAGATAGGGGACGAATATTCAACGTATCCATGTGCTTCTGCCGGTCTTTGAGCTCTGCTTGCGCTTTCTTCTCATTACCTGCAGTCTGGACCGTGCGGTCATACTCAGGTCCATATTTGCTTTGGAACTTCTTGGACCTATTTCGGCGGGCAAACATCGGTGCCATGATGGCGCCCATGATCACCACTATCACAACAACGGCGATGATGATAATTGTAGGACTCATTTGCAATCTCCTTTTCTATATCATAAACATGCTTCTGCAAAAATCGTTCACCTGATTATTGTCATATTTGCATGTAAAGCGCAGTTATCAAAGTTTCGACCAACGATTGCAGGGCAGATTGACAAAGACGATTGCCATTCCGACAAAAACAGCAAGTGGAAAGAACCAGGGTTGGACCCCAGGGCGACCCGGGCGATTCTCAACCCCAGGGCCAACGCGCTTGGTTTGCTAAAGGTCCTTAACGAGTGTCGCTACCGCCAGTAAGGCGAGCCCAGCGATGGCGAGCCAGAACGCGTAGGGGGTCAGGGCTGCAATTGTCTTAAAGTAGCCAAGGAGCGCAAGTACACCAAGGATAACCGCGACCCACCAAGTGACGACCTTCGGAGGAGTGAGTTTCATCTTTTTATCTCCTTTTCATATCTTGCTTCGAACGGGGTCCGACATTTTGCCCGGGTGTTGCCGGATCGGATAACCTGTAGACGTAATCGCACCTCATACGAAATAAAGAAACGTATGTAACTCAATTGTCATTTTACAATTAATCAACCCCAGCCACATCCATCGGCTGGGGAGTATGTCTCTAGTCCACTTGGGGGAGATGCGGATTCAGGGGATGATGTGGTTGCGCAGTGCCAGGGTTACAGCTTCAGTGCGGCTGGCAACCCCAAATTTGGAAAGGATGTTACTGACATGGGATTTAACAGTGGAGGGACTGACGGTCAACCTTCCGGCGATCTGAGTATTGTTCAACCCTTCGATCATCAGTGCCAGAACTTCACGCTCGCGCTCAGTCAGATCGAGGCCGGGCGCTGGAGGCTGGGAGGCAGCATGGACCAGCGCCTGGGCAGCCTCGGGAGAGAGCGTTGAACGACCGGCATGCGCCGCGCGAATGGCCTGGGCCAATTCGTCAGCCGATACATCTTTGAGTAAATAACCAATAGCTCCCGCCTGCAGCGCGCTTTGAACCATGATCTCCTCCTTGAAACTTGTCAGGGCAATTACCTGGATCGATGGAGATTGCTTGCGGATCATCCGCGTGGCGGCGGCCCCATCCATGTCGGGCATGACCATGTCCATCAGGACCACATCCGGATGGATTTGGTCACATAACTGAATGGCTGCCTGCCCGCTAGCGGATTCACCAGCAAATTCCAGGTCATCATAGACCTTCAGGATGGTGGCCAACCCTCGGCGGACCATCGTATGATCGTCAACCACCATGACACGGATACGTGAGGAGGATGTGGATGTCATTAAGACTCCTTTTAGGCGTTTCCAGGCCAGTGCAGCCTGACTTCGGTCCCATGACCAGGCTGGCTGGTGACAATCAGCTGTGCGCCCACAGCTTCAGCACGTTCAAGCATCATGCCCAAGCCATAATGGCCCGGGGCAGTAGGTTCGCCGGGATCGAAGCCAAGCCCATCATCGCGAATGTGCATTTCCACCGAGCTGACCGCAATTTCCTGGGGCACACCGATTTGGGAGAGAGAGGCAAAGGCTTGTGTCGTACCAGGATCATATCCAGTACTGGCATCATACTGCAATTCGATCTCCACCCGGCTGGCTTCGGCATGCTTGGCGATATTATTGAGCGTCTCCTGGCAGATCCGGTATAACGCCACCTGGATTTTTGCGGGAAGAACATGCTCACCGGCGATGCTCACACTGACCGGGACGTTCGTCCGACCCGTAAATGCGTTGGCCAGCTGGCGAAGCAGGTCGCCCAGACTGCTGTCGGTCAGAACGGACGGCCGCAATTCAGCCAGTAGTTCGCGCATCTCGGCCAGAGCCCCACGCGTCAGCCGGCGCAAGACCTCCAGTGACCGCCGCGCCTCGGCCTGGTCACGGTCCCATAGCCGTGGCAGGACTTCGGCGATCAGACCGGCAGAGAAGAGCGATTGATTGACTGCGTCGTGCAGGTTCTGAGCCAGACGCTGCCGTTCTTGAAGAGCAGCGAGTTCCCCGGCATGTTGGTATAACTCGGTGTTGACCATGGTGATGGCAGCCTGGTTGGCCACGCTTTGAGCCAGTTTTGCATGATGGGATGTGAAGTAATTCCGCTTTTCGTGCGCCAATCCCAAACCACCGATGAACCGACTTTTAATTGCCAGAGGCACCCACATCCAGGATCGCATCCCTTGAAGCAACACGCCCGCTCCATCGTCCAGTAGCGAATAAAAAAAATTCGCGGGTGGGTTATTAGTCCAAATGTCAGCAATGCGGATGGGCTGGTGTCCATTAAAAAGCGTGGCTTGAGTTTCCGAATCATGCATTTGGATCCGGAAAGGCTTAAAGTTCTCCAATTGCGGTGTTCCGCGCATCGCCATGATAACCAGCTTAGAGTCTTCCAATGTGAATAATCCGCCATGGTGATATTCAATAATCTCCCGCAATTGGTCAAGGATCAACCCGGGCTGGAGTTCCAGGGTGGATGCAAGGGTATGGGATATCTCCAGGAGGGTGGTCTGTTCATGGGTGCGGGCTTTCACACGCTGGCGGAGTAATTGTTCTGCCCGGATCCGATTGCTGACATCGTGGACAAATCCGAGCAGGCATGGGTGGCCCTGATATATAAATTCAGTCCCGCGCCATTCGGCAGAAAACGTTGAACCATCCTGGCAAACATCCAGAACGCGTACATCGAGGACACCATCCGTTTTAATGGCCTTGAGATGTTCTTTGAATCCTTTTTGGCTATCCGGGTGTACGAATGCCGTCAATTTCAGACCTATGAATTCTTCGCTTGTGTAGCCGTGCATCGCGAGGGCAGCCGGGTTGGCTTCTACCACGCGGCTGGTTAATATATCGAATATGATCAGCCCATCGGAGGCAGCATCGAATATACGAGGATATTGCTTTTCTTCTATAACAGATGCTGGAGGTGTCCTGTTTTTTTTCATTTGGAACGCATTTTCTTAAGGTCCGTTTCAAAAATCCGAGTTTTCCAAGAAATTCCATTTAATTATATTCAATTTTTTTAAGATAGACAATCATCGTCAATCTCATATAATCGCGGCGTTTTATTGTCTAAAACATCACCCCCAAAGCTCCATCCTTGGGGCTTGGGGGATGATAAAAGTAATCAAAGGCGTCCCGGGCAGGACGCACTTTTTTATAAGAGGTTGAAGAGGGGGAGATAAGGATTCTCCCAAGAGGAAGCAGGTAAGAGTGAAATCCTTTTTCCGACATGTACTGCTGGGAGGCGACTAGCCTTTTTTCTGCTTGCGTTTCAACTGCTCTTCCAGCTCCTGCTGGTCCTTTTGGCGCTGTTTTCTTTTCTCTTCCATCTGCTGCTCAAGTTGTTGCTGTTCCTGCTGGCGCTGTAAGCGTTCCTGTTCCTGCTGCTGGTTCAACTGTTGCTGCTGGTCTTGTTGAGGCTTTCGCTCCAGTGCCTGCTCCTGCTCAAGGTTTTGTTGTTCCTTTTGGCGTTGTATGCGTTCCTGTTCCTGCTCATCCTGTTGTGATTTTTGTCCTGTGCTCATACTATTTTCCTTTAAGCGAAATAGCCTGGTTTAAATTCAATTGGCAGTGATTTTATGATTCTCATTCATTATACACTGCGGGCCAAGTGCAGGAATCATTTTGGAAAATAATCCGGTCACCTGCCCCCTCGAAATTAGGGTCATGTGACCCTGTAATTCAGAGCTAAATGGTCGTAAATTTAGGCCCATAGAACCAAATCAATAACACTCTGTGATAAATCAAAAGGAGTTAATATGGTAAACGTAGTAACAACCCGCAAGGGCCAACAAGTCCAGATCCCGTCAATCATCAAAGCCATTTTCAATCACCCGCTGGCCGGACTGATCTGGCTACCCATCC
>JBGOZL010000272.1:0-4303 GCA_041480185.1 Anaerolineae bacterium | reverse complement strand
CTGTCTTCCGGTGAGAAGTACGCGCACACGCTGTGGATCAAGCAATGCAAAAAATGCCAATCCCAGAACGATTAAAGCTGCAGCGAAAGCCAGTGCCCAGTTAAATGCAGGTACATTGGGAAGCGTATAAATTTTTGCTAGAGTAAGCAATTTAACTAGTAATAAGATGATTGTCGCTAATAGTGCGACCCCGGAAACCCACAACCCGATACCAGCCAAATTCTTTAAGCTGTTTTTCTTTTGCGATTTATTTTGGGATTTCTTTGTCTTAGCCATTATCTCCACCTTCTTATTTCAACAGCGACCGCGCTTAAAAACAAGCCTAAAGCCGTAAGACTGAGGGGATAGACGATATCAGATATGGTTATCGAGCCAGCAACCATGGTGTTGAAACGGCCATTTAAATCCAGATAATTGAAAATGTTATTGATGGAAGCGTTCTGGATGATATAGGTGGGCAATCGGATGAGCCACCAAAACAAAATGAGAACAGCCAGGGTCGCGAAAAACGCGGCAAATTGGTTGTCAAAAAACGATGACATTGCTGTTCCTATTGCTAAAAATACCGCGCTTAATAAAATAATGGCTATATATGCTGATATCATGACACCTTGATCGATTCCCGGTGACGTTAGTTTGTTTAGGACTATCGGGTAAACCAGGGTAATTGCAATGATGGTCAGCATGAACAAAAAAGCTCCTAGCCATTTACCCACCACCAATTCAGCGTCCTTGATGGGGGTGGTGAGGAGGAGTTCTAGCGTTCCCATGCGTTGTTCATCTGCCAACAGCCTCATGGTTATAGCGGGAGTTGCAAACAAAAATACGGTTGCCAGTGGACCAATAACAATATCAATCCCGGGTGCAGTATTGCTGTAGTACGACTGGTTCGTCAAGTAGTAGATAATTACCACTAAGTAGATCCCAACAGTCAATAGAGCAAGGAGGGCAGCGATATAGGCGATCGGACTGGTGAAATAATGTCGATATTCACGGCGGGCAATTGTCCAGATGTTGCGCATTGGTTACCTCTCTTTCCTCGCATTGTCCTGCGTAAGCTGCAGGAATATTTCTTCCAGGCTCAATCCAACGGGATGGAATTCTAGCAGGTCGTAGCCGGCTTCAATTGTCGCTCTGGCTACCGCAGGACGAACATCAGCAGCAGGGGCAAATTGAAACTCCAAAGCACCATCTGGTTGCAGTTTGGCATTTTGAACGCCATCAATTTTAGTGATTATGGGAAGCAAGTCGTCAGCCTCCCCCTTGACGCGCAGAATTACATGTTCTGCGCCAACCAAGCGGGATTGAAGGTTTTCTGGTGTATCTTCAGCAACGATTCGCCCTTTATTGATAATCAAGACACGATCACAAAGTTGCTGGGCCTCTGAAAGTATATGAGTTGAAAGAAGAACGGTACGCTCTTTTACAACTTCGCGCACGGTATTTCGAAATTCCACCACTTGAGCAGGGTCAAGGCCAATTGTGGGTTCATCGAGGATTAGAACTTCAGGCCGGTGCAACAACGCTTGTGCCAACCCCACCCGTTGACGCATTCCCTTTGATAGATTCGAAATGTATCCATCCGCGCGATTTTCCATTTGAACCAAATCCAGGGCAGCATCCACCATGTCATCCCCGTTCGGCAGATGACGCAAGTCAGCCATGAATTTCAAATACTCATAAACCGTCATTTCTGGATAGAGGGGAACCGTTTCGGGCAGATAACCAACACGGCGGCGTACTTCAAGCGATTCGCTAATTACGTCAAAACCAGCTACTTGGGCTGCCCCATAAGTTGGGGGCATATACCCGGTCAGGATTCGCATGGTCGTGGTTTTCCCGGCGCCATTTGGACCGAGAAAACCCACGACCTCACCCTGTTTTGCCTCGAAGGTTAAATTTTCAATTGCCCTTCGAGCGCCAAAATCTTTTGTGAGACCAGTGGCACGGATCATGGTTTCTCCTTAAATATATGATTGGTTCCGGGCGAAATAAACGGCACTGCAGCCGTTTGGCAGCGGTGCCGGATGTGGCATCGATCAATCGATTAGTACTATACAATTAAAAAGGACGCAAAGTCAAGTGGTTTTATTTTTTCTAATCAAACCCTAATCTGTAATAATGACAAACAAATCTGGCCTAATCATGTGGAAATTGATTTAAAAACGGGAAATAAACCGAATGTTCAAGTGAATTGACTAAACAAAATATGTTAGATAGAATTGGTCGACACGGAGACAGGAAACGTTTGTATCTATTATTCCAAAAATGGATTGGAGAGGATGCATGAATATTCTTTGGCTTGGCACCCGTCATGGACTTAATAATTTTGAGCAGATTGCCATTGTCGGCGTATTGCTTACCGCCTTTATCAGCCTGCTTTACGCTTGGCTTTTACGGGGGAATGTTCTTAAAAAGGATAAGGGCACTGCAAAAATGCAGGAAGTTTGGGACGCAATTCGCATTGGGGCGAATAGTTACCTTACTCGCCAGCTAAAGACCATTTTGCCATTGATTGGGGTTTTGACGGTCGTCCTTTTTTTAAGCGTATATGTCGTGCCCCCTTCGCAAGAAGCAACAGGAGAGTTTGGCGCGAACGCACAAGTCATCATTGCGGTTGGACGGACCATCGCCTTCATAATGGGGGCTTCCTTCTCCCTTTTGGTAGGTCAATTAGGCATGCGTATGGCAATACAAGCTAATGTACGGGCCGCCGCAGCAGCACGACGGGGCTTGAACGAGGCGTTGACCATCGCATACTACTCGGGTACGATCACCGGCATGTTGACCGACGGTTTGGGCTTATTTGGTGGCACCCTTATTTTCATCGTATTTGGTAGGGCTGCGCCGGATGCATTGCTGGGGTTTGGTTTCGGTGGGACATTATTGGCATTATTTATGCGCGTTGGCGGAGGCATATTCACGAAAGCCGCTGACGTAGGTGCTGACTTGGTTGGTAAAGTTGAAAAAGATATCCCTGAAGATGACCCGCGCAATGCGGCAGTTATTGCGGACCTGGTGGGTGATAACGTGGGTGACTGCGCAGGCATGGCTGCCGACATATTTGAATCCTACGAGGTGACGATTGTTTCCGGATTGATACTCGGTCTGGCTTTAATGTCAATTGATCCTACCCACAGCTTGAAATGGATTGTCTACCCACTTATTATTCGAGCCATTGGGGTACTTTCGTCCATCCTGGGAACATTCACCGTCCCGATCTGGGAGAATGTATCGGCAAAAGGTTTGTTCGGTTTTCTTCATGCCCATGACGCGGAAGCTGCCATGTTCCGCTCTTATGAAGTTTCAAGTGTCAATACCATCCTCTGGTCATTCTTACTGGCAATTTTATATTGCCATGATTGGCGCATGGCAATGTTGACTTCCATAGGCGTTGGTCTCGCGATTGTATTCAATCCTCTTACTTCATATTTCACATCTACCAAGAAGGCTCCAGTAAAAGAAATCGTCGAATCCACCAGGACCGGTGCTGCGACGACGATCCTTTCTGGTTTGTCGGTCGGGATGGAATCGAGTGTCTGGGCACTTGTCGTGATCGTTATTAGTTTTATCTTTGCCCTCTTGCTCTATAATGGACAGGGAGCGCAATATGTGCTTTATGCGGTGGCTATGATTGGTATTGGGATGCTGAGCCATACTGGAAACAATGTGGCGATGGATTCCTATGGTCCCATATCTGACAATGCAAATGGTATCGGTGAAATGGCTTGGCACGATCTGGAAGACGACGAGACGAAGAAAGCACGTCAGATTATGGCCGATCTGGATGCAGTTGGAAATACCACCAAAGCGATAACCAAAGGTGTGGCTATTGCATCTGCAGTCATCGCTGCGGTCAGCTTGTTCGCTTCCTTCTTCATTGATGTTGGACGAGTTCAGCAGGCAGCGAATGTCGCCGCACAAGCAGCTGGACAAGCCATTCCGTTCACCAAATTGTTAAGCGAAACGGGCATCCGGGTATCAGAAATCCCGGTCTTTATTGGCCTCCTCTTGGGCGGGGCGCTGCCGTGGTTAATTGGATCTCTTTCGATTAGGGCGGTCAGTCGAGCTGCAGGTTTAATCGTCCACGAAGTTCGGCGGCAGTTCAAGATCCCAGGGCTTATGGAAGGTAAGGTCAAACCGGATTATGCCCAAGTGGTTGGGATTTCAACTGCTGCTGCCCAAAAGGAACTCATTCCGTTGGCGACGATATCCGTATTGACACCATTAGCCCTTGGTCTGATGTTGGGCGTGGAAGCGTTGGCTGGATTTTGCGCGGGTATCATCCTTAGTGGTCAGCTAT
>JBGOZL010000271.1:0-4331 GCA_041480185.1 Anaerolineae bacterium | reverse complement strand
CCGATAGATGGTCAAGTGTATTATTCTGGAGGCATCTCCAAGGATATCGAGGTGTATTTGGAAATTTGGTCGGGGCCCGAGAAAATTGCCGAGCTTATTACCACCCCACAACCAGATGGCTATTTCTCCTTCAACACGTACCTCAGCACAGGTAACACAGAACTTAAAATGCCGATTGAACAGCGCACCTGTAATGCCTGTCACAGCGAAAATCTTGGGAATAAAACCTTAATCCCACCGGGAGAGGTTCATCTAATTGTTAAGGCTATAATCCCAGATGGAACACAAGCTACCGACGAGCGTTGGATCAATGTGGATCAAAGTAACTCAGCCGAAGTGGTTGTGCATGTGGAACTTGAGAACAATAATCAACCAACCTCCGGACTCCCTGTCGTGGCGACCACTCGGCTTTATGAGTGGCAAGGGCGCTCATTCACCAGTCTGACTGATACCAGCGGGGTTGCAAATTTGCAGGTCGAAGCCTTATCTGAAGCCCCAACAAAATACACCTTGCGGGTACCGTCCACGGTTGTTAACGGTTTACTCTATGAAAGCTTTGAACCGGTCGAAATCACCTTATCGCCGGGCGCAACTATCACTTCAGCAATAAAGTTACAGGTCCATGTAGTCACAGGTACCATAAAGGGACTCGTAACAGGTTTGGATACCCCTGTTCGGGTTTGGGCAATTTCTCTTCCAGATGGTGGCGCATACTCAGTCACAACTTCATCCCAGGGTGAATTTGCTTTTACCGGCCTTCCGGTCATCCAATACATGCTGGTTGCAGATCCTCAAGAATTGGCCAAACAAGGATTAGTTTTAAGTGGCGAAACCATTGATTTATCCCAGTCACTTTCTACCCAATTGAATTTAATTCCGAAACCGCTGGAAGGCGTATCCCTAACCGGAAAAATAACAGATGAATCTGGCACATTGATACCATTTGCATGGATGAGTGTGGATGCGCAGATCGTTCAAACCAACCCGGGCTCCGAAACCACTTCCCTAAACGGATTATCCGCGGGTAATACAACTGTCATTCTTAACGCACCTGGCTATTACAGCCAGGCACAGCTCATAAATTTAAAGTCTGCCTCAGCATCCCTGATGAGCTTTAGCCTGGTCCGTCAACCTGGAACTAAGATCATTCCCTGGGGGGATGGGACAATCGTGATCCCACAGGAGACAGTGTCAAGTGTGGATGGACAACAAATCACTTTTGAACAAGGCTGGTTGTGGGGAACAGGAGAGTCTGAACAACCGATTACCATCAAATGGGGAGAAATGAATATTACTATCTCTGGTGGAAAATTTGCATTGGAGCGACTTCCTGCCAGTTCCGCGTGGCTGTATATTTTGGATGGACAAGCATCCATCAATCAAGCTGGTTCAACTGGGGTCATTTCGATTGATGCTGGAGAGATGGTTTTATTAAACCAGGGCCAGGAACTACACCCGGTCACATATTATCCAGAGGTAGTTGGAGCACTTCGCTTAAATGGTGAAGTGCCGATCGTTCCAACATGGCAACCGAGTTTGAGTGCCCAGGTGCGAGATAGGATGGCCAGGATTGGTATTGGCACGGTGCAAATCGTGACATTTATCACTTATTTTGTGGAAGTCCTTGCCTTACTTGCGATACCATTTCTTGGTGTAAACTGGGTGATACAGAAGAAAAAGAAGGAGAAGAAACGTGATTGAATCAAATAAAACTGACTGGCAGGAAACTTTAACAGGGGAAATGCTCCTGTTAAATTTACTAGGTCGAATTGCATATAATTATCCGGAAAACGAGGAACATATTTGGCTAAATTCATTAATAGCAGAAGACATATTTTCTGATGTTCCGTTTGCGAATGAAAAAGAGGAAACAAAAACTGGGCTCGGGTTCTTTCGTAAATGGGGTGTGACTGGTCTCACTAATGAAGCATTTGAGCGCTTGCAGGCGGATTACACTCGCTTGTTCATCGGACCTGACAAAGTGATCGCAGCTCCTTGGGAATCCGTATATTTGAATGAGGAACGATTGACTTTCCAGGAACAAACGCTGGATGTTCGGAAATGGTTTCATCGTTTCGGGTTAGAAGCGGATATGATCCATCGAGAACCAGATGACCACATTGGGTTGGAACTGATGTTCTTGGCCCGTTTGGCGACCTTGGGCATCCATGCCCTTGATCAGCAAGAAAATGCCCGGTTTGATGAATTATTGGTCGCACAGCGCGAATTTCTTAAGAAACACCTGGGTGCATGGGCGTTGACTTGGTGCGGATTGGTTAAAAAGAATGCACGGACGGATTTCTATAAAGGGCTGGCGCTCCTGGTGGCGGGGGCTTTAAGCGAATTGTCTGATATGCTGAATATCAAATTAGAAAAAGACGCTGCCAAGTGAGGTTTCCTGCAGCTAACGAAAGGTTCGCCGCAATCACTCATTCAATTTGGTGCTGGGACCCTTTCATTGTCAAAAGTGGTAAAAATTTCAGGCGTGATAATCCCGGTGCGGGCATGTTTTGGTCGAGGCAACTGCCCGGTTATATTGGTACACGCTTAATGATATCGGTATAGGAGCCCACATGAAGACCGATGTGAACGAAAGTACACTAGCCACAGTTAGCAATCCGGTCTTCCGGTCTTACGCAGAGCGGTACACTCGGATCAATCAAGATTTTATGGAGCATACCCGCCAAAGCGGGTTGGATATCGATCCGAGCAACGACGACGAGAAAATTGCCTGCAGGGTGGAGTTGTTACGTAATAAGGGGGCGGTGGTAAGGAATGATTCCAAGAGCATTTTTACCAAACGGATTTCTTCCGCCTGCCTGGCATGCCAGACGGGGGTGGGAAGCACCACTTTCTTTATCTCATTGAAGTGCCACCGGGATTGCTTTTTCTGCTTCAATCCAAATCAGGAGGGATATGAGTACTTCCGCGACCATCCTCGGGATGTAGTGGCAGAATTAAAAGATTTGAAGGCGAGCGGGGCGCGGGTAAACCACCTGGCATTGACAGGTGGTGAACCTCTGCTACATAAAGAAGAGGCAATCTGCTTTTTCCGGGAGGCGCGCAAGGATTTTCCTGAGGTTTATACCCGTTTATATACCTGCGGCGACCAATTAGACCGGCCAACGCTCCAAGCTTTTAAAGATACAGGGATGGACGAGATCCGATTCAGTCTGCGCATCCAGGATTCAGCCAAGGCTCAACAGCATACCTACGACCAGATCGCGCTGGCCCGGGAATTCATTCCCCAGGTGATGGTTGAAATGCCGGTGCTACCCGGTACGCTGGACAAAATGAAAATAGTTCTGACGGAATTGGAACGGTTGGAAGTCTTTGGGATCAACCTGCTGGAGTTATGTTTTCCACTTCACAATGCGGACGCATTTCGCTGGCAAGGTTTTAAGCTCAAATCCAAACCCTTCAGGGTTTTGTACAACTATTGGTATGCTGGAAGTCTGCCAGTTGCAGGCAGCGAGATGGAATGTCTTGACTTAATCGAATACGCCCTGGAAGAAAAGCTTAAACTTGGGGTCCATTATTGTTCCCTCGAAAACAAGAATACTGGGCAGATCTACCAGCAGAATTCCATCCGTCCTCTTCCAAAAACCATGTATTTTTCCAATACCGATTATTTTCTGAAAAGTGCAAAAGTTTTTGGTGAGGATATCGCGCCAGTACAGCGGTTCTTCCAAAAGACAGGGTACAAGAATTACGAAATAAATATCGAGCACAATTACTTGGAATTTCATGTGAGCCAAATCCGGTCACTTAAACAACTCGATATAGAGATTGGCTTATCGAGCAATGTAATGGAGACGCGTGACGGGGAGCGTTACGTTCGAGAGTTGAAGGTGGATAAAACCACCCCTAAAACATTCAGGTTATCGAAAGATACATAAAGAGAATCCCGAGTTTAATCATGATATTGCAGCAGGAGAGAGACAATGGAGCACACAAAGATCTACCTTGACTATGCAGCGACTTCCTGGCCCAAACCCAAGGAAGTACAGCATGCAATGTGTGATTTCATGGAAAATTGGGGGGGCAATCCTGGCCTCTCCGGGCACCACCTGTCCATTCCTGCAGAGCAGATATTGTTCAACGCACGCGAAGCAGTCGCCAACCTATTCCATGTTCCCGATCCAGAGCGGGTTATTTTTACGGCGAATGTCACCCATGCCTTAAATTTAGCCATATATGGATTATTGAAACCTGGCGATCATGTGGTTACCAGCAGCATTGAGCACAATTCAGTGATGCGTCCCCTGCGTGCCCTTGAAAAGGAAGGAATAGAATTAACTGTAGTCCAGTGCAAGACGGATGGTTGCCTT
>JBGOZL010000270.1:0-4346 GCA_041480185.1 Anaerolineae bacterium | reverse complement strand
CCAGTCGCTGGCAATAACCCCCATCAAAGGGGTGCAATTGGGCGTGATGCTTGCCGGTTTATTGCGATCCATTTTATCGCTGGGCGAGGATTAACCGGGGGGAGCGGAGAAGGTCTCCGTATAATAAAGAAGCCCGGCAATCCAGGGAAATTCGAATAATTGTCGGCTGACCTCCCGTGAAATACGGGCCCTTCGCTGTGATGAAATATTTAATCAAACCAGACAATTACAGGAATAGAAATGATGCAGAAATTTTTTGGGTTCTTAATGGTAACAACATTGTTTGCAAGCCTTCTTTCCGCCTGCGGTGCGTCTACTGCCTCCAGCGATGCCAGAAAGCTTCTAACTGATCTGACTGCAAATGCGAGACTTACGGTTAACCAGCCTGGTTGGGTACACGTCGTCGAAAATGTTGTGTATGACACGGACACCCAGGATCGGGGAAAATTGTCAACCGGACAAACGATCCCCCTGGTCCAAGCAATCGATATTTGGTATCACATAAACGACAGTAAACGCGTTTATCAGTATGTATGGACTATGAGTTCGCAAGATGGACAGACCGTTGAAACGATCGTGTTCCGAAATAATCTTGCGTACAACCTGACGACCAACATTTCCGAGGCATTAAATCCATATCCGCTCAGCCTAGACTTTCAATTCGCAGATGAGTTGGACAACTTTACTTCCAATAGTAAGAACCATCCAGTTGTGACCACAGCTGAGATTAATGGGAAAACCACCACAGTTTTCACATTAAACGAGCAGCTTGATACTCCACGTACGACCACGGAATTTACGCAACCAATCACTGCTGCAGGCAGCATCGCTTATTTTGACGCTGAAAGTGGATTTTTGCTTAGGCTGTTGCGGACGGTGGTGCTAGCAGACGGTTCGAAAAGGACATATTATACAGACGACATTACGATCGAACCCGGTGTGCAACCCCCTCAAGATATACAGAATTATGTTAACGGCATTTTTTAAACCTGTCTTTTAGGGGCTAATGAAAATCCATCGTTTTATGTCATGAAATAAACGACTGCCCTGAAGGGTTCTTCCCCTGTCCCCCACAAAGTGGGTGCTCCGCGAGGGACGATGACGCAAAGTCGTTATTATAAAAAGGACGGATAAATATCCATCCTTTTTATCATTCCGTACCAGTTGAGATGGGCGTCCCTCAGGGTGTGGGGAGAGCGGCACCTACAGTTTAATGCAGACCAATCCCTTGAGATACGCCCCTTCGGGGAAATTCAGCGCCACAGGGTGGTCTTGCGCCTGAGACAAATGCTCCACGATTTGAGCCTCCACGCCAGCATCCACGGCTGCAGAGGCGATGATTTTCTGGAAAAAGCCAGCGTCTATGCCACCCGAACAAGAAAAAGTAACCAGGATACCGCCGGGGCGAAGGAGTTTAAAGGCCAGCAGGTTTATATCCTTGTAGCCGCGAGCAGCCTTGGCAGCTTGTGCGGCAGTGGGGGCGAACTTGGGCGGGTCGAGGATGATCAGGTCGAAGGAGCGGGCTTCGTCGCGTAATTTGCGTAGGACTTGGAAAACATCACCTACGAGCGTGTCAAGTCGATCTGGGGGGAGATTGTTTAGCGAACAATTTTCCCAGCACATGGCAAGCGCATCCGCGGAGGCATCCACCGAGAATACCGACCTGGCTCCCCCCGTTAGGGCATTGACCGTAAACCCACCGGTGTAGCAGAAACAATCCAGCACAGAGCGTCCTTCAGCAAGCTCACGGAGGCGGTGACGGTTGAAACGCTGGTCGAGGTAAAAACCGGTCTTGTGACCTGTTTCGATATTGACGTGGAACTTCAGCCCGTTTTCATTGATCGTGAGTGGCTGAGGGCTGAGCGTGCCGCGCAATGGACCGATGCAGGGGGCTAGACCTTCCAGTTCGCGCACGTCCGCATCCGAACGTTCGAAAATTGTGGTCAATCCGGTGTCCTCAAGCAGCAAGCTGGCAAGTATGTCTTTCCAATATTCCGAACCTGCGGTCAGGGATTGCAAGACAAGCACGTCAGCATAGCGATCCACGATCAAGCCGGGCAGACCATCTGACTCAGCGTGAATGAGCCGAACGGCGTTCGTTTCCCCCTTGTCCAGCCAGGCTTCGCGTGAAGCAATGGCGCGTTTGATTCTATTTCGGAAGAAATCAGTGTCTACCGATTCAGAGGGATCAAAGGTCCAGACCCGGGCGCAGATCTGTGAGCTCGGGCTGAAGGCAGCGCGGGCCAGGAACTGACCATCTGCGGCAACCAGGTTCACGCTCTCACCGGAGGCAGGATTTCCATCCACGCGGGCAATCGCCCCGGAGAAAACCCACGGGTGGCGGCGCAGGAGAGACTTTTCACGTCCTGTTTTGAGTGTTAGAGTTGCAATTTCTTTATTGGACATCAAACCTGAAGATTTTCATCCAAGAATTTGACTCGCCGGGAAATTCCATGGCAAGAGAAAAGGAGTGTCTTCCACTAAGATAATTCCTCCATCAGGAGTTCAGATGGCACCACGTCAATGGGGGACAAAACGGATCTTATGGTCGATTGGTATCTCAGAGATTAATCCAAGCCAGGAATGAAATATTCACGGAAGGGATTTGCGGACGTGGTCTCCCGGTGGATTCGAAATGTGGACCTTAAGTGGCTGCAGGGTCAAAAAGTTCCATCCAACGTTCGGGGTTCTGGAGTGGGGTAAAGCCGAATTGACTATAGAGACCCCGAGCGGTGCTCGAGGCGAGAATCCAGCGGCGCAGTCCCTGAAGGTCAGGGTGAGCGAGGATTTCCTCCATCAACCACTTACCAATGCCGCGGCTGCGATATTCCGGGTCCACGAAGACATCGCACAACCAGGCAAAGGTGGCATAATCACTGACCAGGCGCGCCATGGCTACCTGTCGGGCCCTGTCATAAACGGCAAAGACAAGCGAGTTTTTGAGGGAATGCTCAATGGTTGCACGGCTACGAGTATCTGCCCAATATGCCTGTGCCAGAAAGGCGCAGATCGCCTCGATGTCCAGCTTTTTTGGGTCGGTGCTGAGGATCAGGTTATCTTTTTGGGTTTCGATTATCGTGGGCATAGGAATTCTTAGTAGAACCTGAAAAAGAAATACCAGTCAATTCTTTTATGACTGGCATAATATGATCAAATAATCCCGATTTCATGCCCGGCTTTTTCGATCACATCCAGGGCGTATTCGATTTCTTTGGGTTCGTGGGCGGCTGTGACCGTTGCGCGCAAGCGAGCCAGCCCCTCCGGAACGGCCGGGGAAACCACCGGCAGGACGAAAAGGTCCCGGTGCTGGCAAACCTGGGTCAGCTTGTAGGCACGCTCGTCGGTCCCGCACAGTACGGGTACGATGGCTGTGGTGGTCAGCAGGGTGTCGAAACCTGCGCTTTTCAGTCCTTTTATAAACTGCTCTCCATTGGCGCAGACCTTTTCGATGCGCCAGGGCTCATCCAGGATGACCTTGAAGGCTTCGTTGGCTGCGGCAGCCTGTGCAGGTGGCAGGGCGGCAGAGAAGATGAAAGCCCGGCTGGCGTGGCGCAGGTACTGAACGAGATCTTTTTTTCCGGCCACGTACCCGCCCACGGAGGGGATGGTTTTGCTTAGTGTGCCCATCTTGATATCTATCACATCACCCAGGCCGAAATGCTCCTCAATGCCGCGTCCGGTCTTACCGAGCACGCCCACCGAATGGGCTTCGTCGATCATCAGCCAGGCGTTGTACTTCTTGCAGATTTCGACCGTCCTGGGCAGGTCGAGCACATCGCCGTCCATGCTAAAAACGGCATCAGCCACCACCAATTTTGCAGCATCGCCAGGAACCTGCTGCAAGCGGCGTTCCAGCTCATCCATGTCATTGTGCTTAAAACGGCGGAACTCCGCCCCTGACATAAGGCAACCGTCCACGATGGAAGCGTGATTAAGCTTATCGGAGATGACATAATCACCGCGACCCACCAAAGTCGAAAGGACAGTCAAATTGGTGACGTAACCCGAGGAATAAGTGACGGCTGCTTCAGTATGCTTGAAGGCCGCGATTGTCTCTTCGAGTTCAGTATGGAGCGTGAGTGTGCCAGCCAGAAGGCGTACACCATTGGTACCGGTGCCGAATTTGTCTATGGCAGCCTTGGCAGCCGCGTTGATGCGCGGGTGGCCAATCAGACCCAGGTAACTATATGAAGCATACATCCCCATCTCACGCCCCCCCACGATGACGCGCGAGCCACCCTTGATTTCTTCGACTGGCAGGTTGTAATAATACAGGTCATCCTCCCGCAGTTTCCGCACACGCTCGGTGAAGAAATTGATGCGCCGGGTGACGGCGTCATCGGTGG
>JBGOZL010000269.1:0-4354 GCA_041480185.1 Anaerolineae bacterium | reverse complement strand
GAACGTCCCAGGACGACCGCATTTGCCCCCTCGATTTTTACCCCGGCTTGTTCCAATAGATAGATGCAGCCGTAAGGCGTGCACGGAACGAACAACGGTTCGCGGCCCTTCTGTGCCAGTCGTCCAATGTTAAGCGGCGAAAAGCCATCCACGTCCTTCTCGATGCTGATCAGGGATAGGACCCGCTCCTCGTTGATTTGAGACGGCATGGGTAATTGCACCAGGATGCCGTTGACTTTCTTATCGGCGTTCAATTGTCTGACCAGTGTCTCAACCTGCTCCTGGGTGGCGTCTTCGGGCAGGTGCTGGCTGATGGAATCCATTCCGAGTTCCTCGCAGGCTTTCCCCTTGGAAGCAACATAGGCAGCCGAATCCGGCCGGTCACCGACCAGTACTGTCGCCAGGGTGGGTTTGGGCTTCCCGGCCGCGTTGCGTTTGGCAACCTGGGCGGCCACCTCATCGCGCACTTTTTGGGCAATTGCTTTTCCATCAATGAGTTGTGCTGTCATTCTTCCCTCCGCAATGGATATCTTTTAATCAATTATACAGAGAATGTTGTATTTCAAAAAGGTTCAATTGAACCTAAATCGGTTCCTTCCACATTGGTCAGGATGACTTTGATCTCTTTCTCCGTTCGCATACGCATGGCCACCCGCCAGTCTGCTTCTGGTTTGAAGCAGTCCATTCTCCATTCGTAGGGTTCATATGAGCCACCGACAATTGATATCAGCCTGCCCCATTTGACAGCTATGATCTCCCACCTGTTTAATTCATAATATTTAATAAGGAAGGAACCCATTTGCAGCGATTGGAGATTCTCTTTCCCTATTATTTCCGAATCTCTCCCCATAATCCCTTGGCGCTGGCGGTCTTCAGGAATACTTCATCGATTTGGTTCCAGACTGGCTCTGGAGCGATCGCCGACACGCGCATATAGTTGTCTGTCAACCCTTCGATTTGCCAGCCTTCCTTTGAGAGGCTGGATCTGGCCTCCCACAACACGGGCATTGTTTTTCCCATGAATTTCCGGTGGAAGGCTTCAGCTGATTCTGCCAGGACCTTTCGCAATACTGTGCTGCGAGTCTTCACCTCTTCGCCACGCACCTGGCCTTTCATGAGACACGCCGGGGTGCCGGGACGGGGAGAGAAACTGAAAACGTGCCCTCCCGCAAATTTCATCGACCTGACAAATTCCAGCGTCTCAGAAAACTCTTCATCCGTCTCTCCGGGGAAACCCGCGATCAAATCTGTGGTGATCGCGGCCTCCGGGATGGCTGCCCGCGCTGATTGTACCAGTGCGGTGTAGCTTTCCGGAGTGGTCTTGCGGGCCATGCGCCTCAGAACTGTGGCGCTCCCCGATTGGAGAGGCAGGTGCAAGTGCCGGCACAAACGGGGATCTTCCCACAGGCTGAAGAAATCCGCCTCCAGGTCCCATGGTTCGAGCGAAGACAGCCGCAGGCGGGGTACAGAAGACCGGTCAAGCAGTGCGGAGATCAGGTCTGGGATGCTGCGAGCAGGCACGAGGTCCAGCCCCCATGAGCCCAGGTGCACCCCGGTTAACACGATTTCCTGAGCCCCACCATTCTGGGATGAATTCACATCCTTGACGATCTCATCCACCGGTCGGGAACGTGAACCACCCCGCGCCAGCCGTGTGATGCAAAATGTGCAGGTGTTATTGCATCCGTCCTGGGCTTTGATGAATGCCCGTGTGCGCAAGTGCAGCCCTGGCAGTGGCTGGCGGGCTAGAGGCTCAAGGTCGAAGAACTCGTGCGGGAGGCCGAGCAGGTCAGCTGCCAGGTTCTCCTTTTTTTGGTTGGGGACGATGCGGGTTACGCCCGTCAGCGCAGCAGCCTTGTCCGGTTCAAGCGTGGTCCAGCATCCGGTGACGACCACCTCGCCTGCCCCCAGGCGTTTTGCCCTGCGGATGGCAGCTCGCGAATCGGAAGCGGCTTCATTGGTGACCGTGCATGTGTTAACCACTGCCAGGTCTGCTTCACCAGCCGTGGAGACGATCACATGCCCGGCCACCCGGAACTGGCGAGCGATGGACTCGATTTCCGCCTGGTTCAGGCGGCAGCCAATAGTGTCGAGAAAGATTTTCATTAATAACTTATATATTGATAGGCAATTTGTGAATTGGGGATCTTGAGGGAGACGATTAACCAGTTCTCTTTTACGAATAACGGATTACGAATTACGGTTTATAAACCACAAAATTGTCGAAACTCACATCCACGCCGGTTTCGTCGAACGAACCGCTCATAAGACCGGCATCGCCGCTTGAAAAATCGGTATCCTCCGTGATTGCCAGGGTCTGGTCGTTCACATATCCTTTTAAAGTATTACCGATACAGTCAAAGCGCAAGTGTTTGGTATCTCCACCTTGCAGGATGGAAGCGTTGTAGGCCATCATCTCCTGCCCAAGCAGGGAGGTGACACCATTTTTAATTTTACCGATTGCATAATATCCGTCACTGCTGATGGCAAAAAAGTAAAAATCATTCATATCCTTGAACCGGCATATCAAGCCAAAAAGGTTGTACACCGGACCCGATTGCCGGGTTGCATCCACCTCTATATGAGTGTCTCTGTATGATTGTCCCGATACGGCTTGCAGGTCATACAGCGGAGATTGCACCAGCATCCGGTAGAAGCCTTGGTCGTACCCCATGGAGCTGGTCGAACTGGTCACTTGAGGCCAGCCGCTGCCAGGGTCGGAGAAATCGTCGTGGTAGAGGGCCTGGCCCGGTTGAGTTACAAGTTCGGTGATCCAGGAACTCTGGCATGCAGTTAAAAAGAAGGTCAAAACCAGGGCGCACATGATTTTCATGGTTGTCTGATTTCTCCTGATCCTCTCCCCGAGGGAGAAGAACCATTAGGGGAAATATTGCTCCAACAAACGACCGGCTTGCCAGCCTAAGTGTCCATCCGGATCGGAGGCCTTTGCCAGGTTAAGATATGAATAGGCCGATCCGCTGTCACCTGTTTGCAGATAGACCAGTCCGAGGTGCAGGGCTGGGGCTGCCTCGGTGGGGCTCAATTTCGCTGCCTTTATTAAATAAACCTCTGCAGCCCTATAATTTCCGATGGAAAACTCCGCCTGACCTGCCAGGTCAAAGGATTGCCAATCGGTAGAGGCCAGGCCAACCAGCTTGCGTGCTGTCGGCAGGCCGGTAAATTCCACATCCACGGAGTTGGTCACGCTGAATGCAACCAGCGCCCGCAACATGGAAGCATCAGTCGGGGCAAGCTCCACTGCGTGAACGTAATACCCATATGCCGCGACCAGGTCGCCGGTTTGTTCGGAGGCGCTGCCCATTGCCATTTGCCAGCCGGGCTCGTCCGGTTCCAGTTCGGCAGCCTTTTTGAAGGCGCCCAGTGCGTCGGCTGGCTTTCCCTGTCTCTGCAGGAATATTCCGTAGAGACCCTGGACCATGGCAGACCCGGGGCTGAAGGTTATGGCTTGTTCAATTTCGAAACTGCCATCCTGTCCCTGCTGCTGCTTTGCTTCGCCCAGCCAGGCCCAGGCTTCGCCATAGTTGGAGCGCGAAATTGTGGCATTTCGGAAGGCTTCGGCAGCCAGGTCCCATTCACCTATCGCCCCCAGCGCCTGGCCGGAGACCAGGAATTGATACCCTCGATCTTCCGCGAGAAACGCTGTATTCAACGCAGTTCGCAGACTTTGTACAGGCGCATCCAGGGCGGAACAAAGATCTAAGGCTCGGATCAATTCGGGGTTGGCTTGTTCGGGTGCGGTCGCGGCAAGCAGAAGGCCCAAGGTGTAATGGGCGCTGGCACTCTCTGGTTCCAGGGCAATATCTACCCTCCAGTAATCGATTGCCTCGCTGAAATTTCCCTTGGACCGCTCTGCGGCAGCCAGATAACTATCCGCCCGAGCAAGCGGCAGGGCTTTCTTCCATGCATTAATGGCCGAGGAAAGATCCCCCTGTTCCTGATACGCACTGCCCAGCGTGAACCAGCCCGATGAAGTAATGGCATTGCGATCAGCCGCTTTGTTGAAGAAAATGATTGCATTTTCGATATTACTGCTATCCATTGCCGACATCCCCGCTTGTTCCCACAACCATGGCATCCAGGAGATCCGCGCCGCAGCAGTTGCATATGCCTGCGCGGCATCCACTGCGTTTCCCGCCGCGTCTAAACGTTCCGCAGACTTCAAGTCCAGCGTGCCGGCTAAAGGCCGAGGTGCCAGGATGAGAATCAACAGCCCAACAAGGATTAAGATTTGCGTCAGTCCGAAGTTCTTCTTCATGAGGATGAGTGCTATTATAAATCACGAAATCGTTTCTCTGAAAGTTACTGTGGAATCGAGCTAAATTTGGGAAATTGG
>JBGOZL010000268.1:0-4355 GCA_041480185.1 Anaerolineae bacterium | reverse complement strand
TCTACATGGTCCTGGCAGGGATCGGGTTCTCATCCCATTTCGTCCTGCCGTGGTCAATGGCTCCCGATACGATCGAGTATGGGTTTGCCGGGTCGGGGGTGCGCCGCGAGGGCGTTTATTACAGCGTCTGGACGTTCATGATCGCCCTGGGAGGCGCCTTCGCCGGGTTCCTCGTGGGGCAGAGCCTAGGCCTGTTCGGATACGTCCCAGACGCGGTCCAGTCGGCGACCTCCATCCTGGGGATGCGGCTGCTGATCGGCCCGCTGCCGGCGGTGCTGATCCTGCTGGGCAACCTAGCGCTGGTTTTCTACCCGCTCAACCAGAAGCGTTACGAGGAGATGCAGGCGAGCATCAAGGAAAAAGAGAAAGGAAAGGAAAAGAAATAACTTAAATCCATACTTTCACATCATCAAACACGACCCCTCTGATTTTGGGGGTCGTGTTTGATTTAGTCATTTTATATCCTCATTCACCAGCGAGGATGCGTTTGGCAACCTTCTGAGCGCCAGTCATCACGTTCAGCACACCGCCGGTGCTCTCGCTCTGGGCGCCGATGAACCACAGGTTCTGGATCGGCGTTTTATGAGCCGGCGGCTTGTTGCCGATGACCGGCGGCACCCCGCCAAAGGAGTGGTGCTTTTGAGCCGTCCGCTGGCGATAGTCTTCGGGGGTCAGGATCAGGCTCGTCAGCATATGCTGGCGCAGCCCGGGGATATGGGCTTCGGCTTCGGCGATCAATTTATCGGCCAGCTCCTCCTTCCGGTCACGCCAGGTACCCCTGGCGAGCACGTCGGGAGCCACGGTGTAAATGGTCACGGCATATTTCCCGACAGGAGCCAGCGAGGGCGAATGCAGCGAAGGCACATAGATCAGGAAACCGTCCCTACCTTCGTGGTAATCTCCGGTGCGCAGACGTTTGACCGCGCCTTCCAGGTCCTGGGTCTGGTAGTAATAGCACAGGGCAGCCGGCTGGTAGGGGGTGGGATCGATGTCGATGCCCAACTGCACCATCAGCACCGATTCCATCAGCCGGTTGGACTCGATCTGCTGGCTCAATTCGACCGGGATGTTCTCCCGGCCGACCAGGTCGAAGAAAACCTCCTTCATCCCACCCGAGGCCAGCACCAGGTCCGCGTGCTGGATGTGCCCATCGACCAGTTCCAACCCGGTAGCGCGCCCGTTCTCGATCAAGATGCGCCTGACCGATGCGCTGGTGCGGACCTCCCCGCCATTGGAGGTGATGACCCCCATGACGGCATTGACGAGCGACTGGCAGCCACCCAGGATGTATGTGTAGGCGGTCTGGGCACTGCGGGTTCCGGGGAAGGTGGGGATGCGCTTGTCGAAGGCGGTCTCGAGGTGGATGGAAGGCACGCCCAGGGCAGGGAACTCGCTCGGGGCGGTGACGAAGTCGGCCACGATCCCCAGGAAAAAGGTCTTCAGGACGGGCGATTTAAAATAATGGTCCATCAACTGGCCGCCGTTCCAGCCCACTTTATCCTTGACCCCCCGGAAGGCGAGGAACATTTGCAGCTTGATCCACAAGCCTGCCAGGCCGCGGGCGGTCTCGTCCCGGCGCGCCAGCGACATGAGCCGGATCATCCGATCGTAAAAACGGTAGTAGCGGTCGAGGGCAGCGGCTTCGTGGGGGAAGAGCTTCTTGAGGCTTTCGCGCCGCCAATGAGGTCCCGCGTATTCCTTCGGTTTCCACATGGCGAACTCGGGCATGGACAGGCCGCGGTCTTCATGCACCACAGGCACCCGGTCGCTGACGCCCAGTTCCTCCAGGATCCTGCGACCCTTATCGCCGGGTGCAAAGCCTTCCATCAGCAGGGGCCCGATATCCCAGCCGAACCCGTCCTGGGTCACGGTAGCGGTCACCCCGCCCGGAGTAGGAAATTGTTCGTAAACGGTGACGGCATGCCCGGCCTGGGCGAGGTAGGCACCGGCGGTGAGACCCGCCATACCCGACCCGATGATGGCGACCTTCATACCACCGCCTGGCTTTCTGCGTCCCTGGTTTCAGCGGACTTGCGGGCCGCAAGCTCCCTGACCAGCTCGGCGTGGTTCTTGCGCGTGATCGGGTACCAGATCAGGAAGGGCAGGCTGATCAAAATGACCACGGCGGGAACGATGGCGAAGAAGAAGCGGATGCCGAACAGGGCGCGGACCGTCTGCGCGACGTTGGGCACGTAGCCGAACAAACCCAGCGCCCAGCCGCTGACGGCAACCCCCAGCGCACCGGTGAACTTGCTCAGGAAGGCCCACAGGCCGTAATAGATGCCCTCGCGCCGTTCGCCGGTCATCTTTTCGTCGTACTCAACCACGTCGGGCAACATGCTCCACGGGAAGACCCACTGCGCTGAAAAGCCCAGCCCGGCCACGGCTGCCACGGCGTAGATGAGAGGCGTGGCGCCGTGCGGGAAGAAGAAACTGGTCATGACCGCCATCGAGGCGATGAACAGACCCAGGGCGTAGGCCGGGCCCTTGTTGATCCTATCCGAGACCAGCTTGGCCGGGACGAGGAAGATGCCGATCATCACGAGCATCACCAGCAGCACAAAGGAGACCTGCTCCTTCATTTCCAACTGGTACTGGATGAAATAAGGCACCAGGGCGGTCAGCACGGTGAAACTGAAACTGCTGAGAATGAACGCGATCATTAATTGGACGAAAGGTTTGTTCTTGAAGGGGATGAAGATGGCTTTTGCCGGTGGCAGCTTGGAGGGCTCACCTGCCAGGTCGGGGCGTTCCTTGATCGAGAGGGTGGTGACCAGCGTGGTGATGATGGCAATGGCCCCGAAGACCGCGCCGGTGGCGCTCCAAGCCTGCTGCATGTTCAAGCCGGCGCCCTGGAAGACCCCGGCCAGGATGGTGGTGAGGGCTGCTCCAAGGATATAACCGAAGACGCTGAAAACCATGCGGATGGAGGTGAGGCTGGCGCGCTCGTTATAATCGCGGGTCAGCTCGGGGGTGAGAGCGTAGTAGGGGACGGTGGTCATGGTGTGGAAGGTATCGACCAGCCAGAAGCTGAGCAGGACGGCAAAGAATGCCGCCACACCGGTGAGACCCCTGGGCAGGGAGAACATGATGCAGGCGGCGATGCCCAACGGTACCGCGCCGATGATCATGTAGATGCGCCGGCGCCCGAAACGGGAGCGGGTGCGGTCAGACCAATAGCCGAAGAGGGGATCGTTGAGGGCGTCCCAGGTAAGCTTGCCCACCATGAGAGCCACGCCTGCCAGAGCCGGGTTGATGCCGGCCACGTCGGTGTAATAAAAGAGCAGGAAAAACTGCATGGCCGAAGTGATCAGGGCAAAGCCCATATCGGCCAGGCCGTAGCGGAATTTGCTGCCGAGCGTCAGTTTCTGATCCATGTTTACCTCGATTGAAGAATGGGATGGGAGCATTCTTTTTCCATTATATGTCAGGATGGTGCGGTGTCAAATGATCTTATTTTCCTGCGACCGCCAAGCGACCAGTCTCACCACGGTGGAAGCACCAAAGCTTTTGGTGCATTTCTTGTTGTTCGTGCGGTGCATCCCCAGGCGCAGACGCCCCAGGCTGCGGAACCAGTTGGCGGTGGGAACCAGGTGGGCGTAGGAGATTTTATGGTAATGAGCCAAGCACCATAAGCCGTTGTTATCGAACACGTCGTGACTGACCTCATTCGTGTTTTCGAGGCGGGTGAGAAACCCGGTGACAAAATCTTCAAGCGTTTTACCGGTTTCTCCATGGTAATGCCCGGACTGCAACGTGTGCAGGTACTCATTGGGAGAAGAGCCAATCTCCAACTGCTGCCTACCTGATAATATTTGTCCCTGTCCCTGGGAGGGCAAGATCGGGAAGCTTTCGACCAGCCCAACCGACCAGCCGGGGAAGGCGCAAATTCGTTTATTTTTAATCGCTTGAATTTTAGTCAGCCCGTGATGATCCGGAGAATATTCCAAGGGGAAATAGACCAGCTCAGCGGAGACAACCGCCTGAAGCAGGACATCCCAGGTCCAGACCTGTTTTTCTTGATTAACCCGCAGCGGGGTGAGAGGTTCCGAGGCAGTTCTGCGTGACTGGTAGATTTTTCCAGCCGCGGCGTGCCTGATCAGCGAGGCCTTCAGCAGGTCGAAAAGGACCGTCAGAGGCGCTGCCAGGGGAGTGAGCTGGAGGCTGTCGAAGCCCTGGGGGTATTTTTCATCCACAAGCGACTTATTTTTAATGAATAAGTCAAGAACCTGCTCCAGGGTTGGGACGGGATAATTTTTGCTGTCGACACCGATCACTCCCAGGTGTGTGGAACGAGGCAGGGGAGAAAGAATCCCGGCACCGGCGAGGGCGTTAATGGTGGAAGCATATTGTTT
>JBGOZL010000267.1:0-4367 GCA_041480185.1 Anaerolineae bacterium | reverse complement strand
TTCTCCTGCATGACCAAAAGGTGAATGCCCCAGATCATGTGCCAGGCAGATTGCTTCTACCAAATCTTCATTGGCACCTAATGCCGGCGCAATAATTCGACCTACCTGCGCTACTTCCAGGGTATGTGTTAATCGTGTGCGAAAATAATCACCTTCAAAATTGATGAAGACTTGCGTTTTGTACTCCAGCCACCGGAAGGCAATGGTATGAATCACGCGGTCGCGGTCACGCTGGAAAGCGGTGCGGTAATCAGGGTCGGTATCTTGGTAAGCGCGACCTTTACTAGCCTTGCTTCGCACTCCATAGGACGCAAGGCTTCGATCTTCGGTGGCTTCGAGATCCTGACGGGAAATTATAATCTGCTCTCTTTCAATCAGTAAATTGCGAGTTTATCGCGTGATGTGGGTGCTGTCAACAATGCAAACGTGTGCCAGGATTTTCCCCTTTTAAAGCACGAAAGATGTTGCCCGGTTTTTCTCCCGAAAATATCAGCACTTCGAGGTCGGAGATCTGTTCCACCAGGGTAAGCATATCGGAAACCTTGGTTTGCATCCCTCCCGTAACGTCCTTCCCTGCACTACGTCCAAGACCGGGGGTTTGCTCTGCAAAGGTTTTGGATGTCATTTCCCTGAGCAATTGTGTTCGAGCTGGAAAATCTTCCCAAACCCCTTCTTCCAATCCAGCCAGGAGAATTCGTTTTGGTCGAAGATAATGCGCTAAATATGAGAACAAATCCTCTGTGGAAAGAATTGTTCCTCCGCGGTGTTCGTCGAAGACCACATCTCCGTGGAGGATCGGTACCAACCCATTATCCATGCTAGCAAGTAAAGGGGCCAAGTTCCAGACAACAATTTTCCCATTGTGTGCCATTATTGCCGGGAATGGAGCCAGTGTAACTGCTGGCAATTTGAGGTTGCGTAATGACTCCACCACGAGTCGGTTCAATGCTGACGCCTGGTACCATACTTCAGCAAAACCTTTCCAGGCTTCCGGTCCAGATACCCCCAGCTGGGTGCTGAACTTGCTTGCAGCCTGGTGACCAAATGAGCCAGATCCGTGACCAAGTACAAGCTGCAAATCCGGAATCTCCAGAATTGCTTCGGCGATCTGCCTGGCAAGGTTATTCAGCATCCTCGGGCGGGGAGTGTATGGGTGGGTTTTATCAGTTATAAGTGACCCACCGAGTTTGAGGAATACGAGCATGGGAAAAATGTAGCACGATACACAGCAATAGTCAAGCAGGTATAATCGATTCAGATGAAACTAGATATTCACGGTGCCGTGGTAACAGTGATACTCATATCGATCCTTGGTGCGGTACTCAGCATCTGGAGTGGTGTGCGTGCCCTGCGGAAAGGGAATAAGGTTTCGTATTACCGCTTAAGACGGAAGCAAATGGCATCGGGATGGCGGGCATTCATGTTTGCTTTGGCATTGGTCGGGTTTGCCTTCCTGATGGGACGCTTTGGTGAACCGGTCACTTATCATTTCTTTCAACCCAGCCCAACGCGTACTCCTACCCCCACAATTACCATGACTTCAACCATTAGCTTGACCTCAACGATTTCCCTTACTCCCTCCATCACCCCCACCCTGGCAATGAGTTACACACCGACATCGACAGGAACACCATTCTTGCCAGTGGAAATAGAGGTGCAATTTAAAAGTATAGTCACCCCCAACCCTTCGGCTGTATTTAGTCCGCTTGTTTTTTCAATGATAGTGAATAATTTTCTTGCAATTGACCCTCAAACAGTTTTTCAAAACCCCCTAAAAAACATTTATGCTACCTATACATACGATGGCATGTCAGATGGTGTTCAGTGGACTGAAATTTGGTACTTTAATGGAAACTTGTTGAAATATAAAACTATCTCTTGGGATAGTGGAACAGGTGGTCCAGGAGTGGATGTATTAAATCTTCCAGCAGAACAATGGCTTCCAGGAACTTACCAGTTGGTTTTCTTCGTCGGGACGGAATGGAAAGTCCTGGGTGAATTCCGAGTAGTAGGCACTCCGCCAACAGCGACTATCTCACCTACGCCTTCCCAGACGGATACCCCTTCTATGACGCCCAGTGTCACCCACACGTTGGTTTCTTCCTCAACCCCCCGTCCCACTGACACTCGCTGGCCAAGCCCAACACAAACGAAGTAATCTAATGTGAGCTGAAAAAAAACCCGATATTTGAATTTGTGTCCCACAAATAGATGTGTTATATGGCTTTTTGCCTTTCCGCATTGCTAAGCGCGACCGCAATCTGAGCAGCTAACCGTCCATTGTTTAGTAAAAGCGACACATTGGCCTTTACTGATGCACCAGAAGTCAGTTTGTTAATCCTCGATAAAAGGAATGGAGTCAGTGGTTGTCCGCGGATACCCTTATCAACGGCATCATGGCGAGCCTGCAATATAGCGCTATTCAATTTTTCACGTGGTATTTCTTCGTCGAGCGAAAGTGGCTGACATACTAATACAGCACTTTTCATCCCGATTTCCCAATGTGCTTTGGCGAATTCGAATATTTCGAGAGGCGAATCCAATCTAACGCTTACAGAGAGTCCGCTTTGGCGGGAATAGAAAGCGGGAAATTCTTCGGTTCCGTACCCAATGACCGGAACGGACATAGTTTCCAGGTATTCCAATGTAGCAGGTAAATCCAGGATGGCTTTTGCTCCTGCACAAACGACAACCATTGGCGTATCGGCTAGAGATTGTATGTCTGTTGAAAAATCGAGAGACTCTACTTCATGTACACCGCCAATGCCTCCTGTTGCGAAAACCTTGATCCCGACCTGATTTGCTACAAACATGGTCCCAGCAACAGTTGTACCGCCGCATTCTTTTTTTACAATTGCTGTGGCAATATCACGGCGGCTAACCTTCCGGGCATGAACTTCATCGGCCAGGCGTTCTAATTCAGCCTCAGTCAGCCCTATACGAACCTTTCCATCAATAAGCGCTATTGTGGCAGGTGTCGCACCGTTCTCGCGGACTACGCGTTCCATATCCCTAGCCATCTCAAGATTGAGTGGTCGTGGCAACCCGTGCGTAATTACAGTCGATTCGAGGGCAACTACAGGATAGGATGATTGCAAGGACTGTTTGATCGTGTCTGAAGCCGCAATGTGAAGAGATAACGCATTTTTCATATGGTATCCTCATTTGTGGAGAGATGGCAGCCTTTATCTCTCCTTATTAATCCATAAAGATAATTATTGGTGGGGGAGGCATAAAATATTTAAAGGACATTACTTTATGAAAACAAATAATGCTGGATAATCAGGAATGACTAAGTATAAACTCTTTTATTGAGTAATACGTGAATTTGATTTTTCTATTCCTTCGGAGTCCTAAATCCGGAAGGTTCAAGTTCATTCATCTCATGAGATAACCAGCAGGACCATTATGCTTCTTACCTTCTTCTTGTTTTATCCTTTCTGGTAAAACGGTTTCTAAAAAAATTAGATACAATTATGTTACGACCTAAAATGAGTAATCCTAATATAATGATTTTATTAAATCCGCTAAGAGATGATATTTCATAAATGTAATTAAAATCGCTTTCTTTACTCCAATTACTGACATTATTCTATGGCGTACCAAATGATCATTCAATATTCGGTTGATTTCCACTGCCATACAAATGCATTCAAAGATTCGCGCATCACTCCCGAAATGGTTTTTCGGGCAGATCATCGATGTGGACTGGATCGATTGATGATAACCGATCACAACACCATTGCTGGGGCACTCGAAGCTTATGCCAGTGACCCGGAGCTGGTCATTGTTGGAGAGGAGATAATGACTACCCGAGGCGAAATCCTTGCTTTTTATGTGTCCCGTGAAATCCCTTCCGGACTATCGCCGCAAGAAACAATCAACTGTCTTCGTGACCAGGGTGCGTTCATTAGCGTTTCGCATTCATTTGAGACGTGGCGAAGCGGGTCTTGGAATATGGAACACCTAGTGGAGATCATTTCTCAGGTGGATTCTGTGGAAGTTTTTACTGCACGCTGCATGGTCCCTCATGGAAATCTTCGGGCGTCACAGTTTGCCCAAAAATATGATATTGCTGGAACAGCCGGATCTGACGCCCATGCCGCGTTTGAAATAGGCACTGCCAGGTTGGAACTGCCCACGTTCGCTAGCCCTGAAGAGTTGCGCGCTGTTATCAAGAACGGAAAAGTTGGGGATCGGCGATCACTACTCTGGGTACATTTATTCTCGCGATATGCTTCTCTTCGCAAAAAAGTTGTATAATTTGCTCGCTGGGGCGGTGGCGGAATTGGCAGACGCTGCGGACTTAAAATCCGCCGGTGGTGACACCGTGTGGGTTCGACCCCCACCCGCCCTACAGATATGGC
>JBGOZL010000266.1:0-4373 GCA_041480185.1 Anaerolineae bacterium | reverse complement strand
GCCAACACCAGTCCGTACGCGCCCACTATGAGCGCCTACATCACAGCAGCAGATGCCACCGCCCGCTATGCCGCCCTTAAGGCCTGGTACACCGCTCGCGGTCACTTCTGGGATGGCACCGGTCCTTATTATCTGGCTTCTGTGGATCTCAACGCTCAGTCTGCCGTGGTTAAGAACAACCCCGCTTTCGCCGATCCGGCTGACCGCTGGTCCAGGTTTGGCCAGGCACCGCTTGGGGTGGCCGCGCTGGATGGCCCGGCTCAGATTAATATTGGCAAGGATGCAACCTTTAATGTTACCTTGACCAAGAAGGCTGACGGTTCTGCATACGCCAGCGCCGATGTCAAGGAGGTCAAGTTCCTGATCTACGATGCTCAGGGAGTGACCGTCTATGTAGGTGCAGGAGTGGCCGTTGCGGGATCTGATGGAAAATACACCCTCACCGTGCCTGCCAGTGTAACCTCCAAGCTTGTAGCTGGTACCGGCAGGATCGAGGCAGCCGCGGTGCTTATTCCCGTAGCTATCCCGGCCTTCACCTCTCTTGACTACACGGTTGTGCCGTAGGTAGTGTAAATTCTGTTGGTTGATTGGGGGGGGCAAGGGCTTGCCCTTGCCCCCCTCTTAATTTATAAACGTGTAAGGATGATATGGCCACAGAAACCTTAGCCACTCCAACACCCGAAACCCCCCTTGTCAAGGCAAAATTTACAAACAGTACCTTCATGCGCCTGGTAAGATACACAGCCCTCAGGCTTGTCACCCTGGCAATTACCGTCGTCATCGGTGTATATCTGACCATTTTAATTGCCAACATGGGTGGATATGTAGACACGATCATTCGCAACGAAATCCGTGATAATACCACCCAGTCCATGATCGCGAACCCGGCCTTTCGCAACCTGGATGCTGAGGTGCGGGCAAAACTCATTCAGGAAAGGATCGCTTCGGAAGTGGAGCGTATGGGCCTGAACCAGCCTTTTGCGGTGCGCTCTTTTCGGTACCTTACCAATGCCCTCACGTTGAACCTGGGGCGTGCCGTAAGAATGACCAGTGATAATGGTTCCGCGCAAGTGCGCCTGATCCTGCTCGAACGCCTGCCTGCCACCCTGCTCCTGACGGGCTCGTCCGAATTGATATTATTTTTTGCCAGCGTTTTTATCGCCCTGACATTGTCTAGAAAATACGGCAGTTGGTTTGATAAGCTGACCATCGCCCTTTCGCCAACTTCCTCTGCCCCCCCCTGGTTTTATGGCATTTTCTTTATTTTAATCTTTGCAGCCATTTTAAGAGTCCTCCCATTTGGAGGTCTGGTGGATTCACCCCCCCCGGTTAATAAGTTTGCTTATGGTCTTAATATATTAAAGCATCTCATCCTGCCGGCCACATCTGTCATAATCAGTTCGATCTTCCTGAGCATTTACAACTGGCGGACCTTTTTCCTCATCTACTCCAGCGAGGATTACGTGGAAATGGCGAAGGCGAAAGGGCTGCCGCCTCGGGATGTTGAGCGCCGTTACATTCTCCGTCCCACCCTGCCGTACATCATCACGAATTTTGCCCTGCTGGTCATTACCCTGTGGACCGGGTTTATTATCACTGAGACGGTTTTCCTATGGCCCGGGCTGGGCATTACACTCTTTCGGGCGATCGGTTTCTATGACACGCCAGTGATCGTTGGGTCGACGATCATTTATGCCTATTTGCTGGCAATTACTATTTTTTTGCTTGATTTTGTTTATGCCCTGGTTGATCCCCGGGTTAAAGTTGGTTCAGGAAGTTCACGATGACAAAGATTAAGGGATGGTTCCGCTCTCTCCTGCGTTTCCCATCAGCGATCATGGGATTGGCAATTATCATCTTCTTATTGGGGGTTGCCGCCTATGCTTTGATCACCATTCCCTACAGTGAGGCTGTCCGTCTGTGGCGCGGGGGAGAGGACGTATGGTATAAAAACCCAAAGTATGCCGCTCCAGCCTGGCTTAACTTTTTCACAAGCAAGAAACAGCCGCTGTCGTTTGCAGTGGACACAGAAGATGGGAGTATGACCAAGACCGTCACTGCCAATGATGAAAATATCTCAACTGTGAATATTACATACTCATTCGATTACACTTATGATGGCTTCCCGGATGAGATGATCCTGTATTTCACACCCACAATCATAAAGAAATTTCCGTTTGTTTCAGTCAGTTGGCTTACCCCGGATGGCAGGAAGATCAGGATCGCTGACATGGCAGTGGAGTACAAAGCGACCTTCCGTTTTTCCCAGGATCAAAAACTGCAGACAAGATTAAATACCGAAAAAGTCATGCAGGCGCTCTTTGCAGACCCCAAGGCTGAAACTCCGACACCGGTGAAAGGAACGTATCAACTGGTGATAAGCGGGACAACCTTTGAGAAGGGTTCAGATATCGCGGCCCAATTCGTATTTCAGGGCAAACTTTTTGGGCTGGCTGGCACCGATCATTATCGGCGCGATCTCATGCTCCCATTATTGTACGGCACGCCGATCGCACTGGCATTCGGTTTGCTCGCAGCCCTGGGAACTTCCTTGCTGACCATGGTCATCGCTGCAGTTGGCACCTGGTATGGGGGTTGGGTGGATGAATTGATCCAGCGCATCACCGCAGTCAACATGGTACTGCCATTTTTGGCCATTTTGATCATGGTAGGCACATTTTACTCGCGCAGCATCTGGTTGATGCTGAGTGTTGTGATCCTGTTGAGCATTTTCTCGGGATCAATCATGACTTACCGTTCCATTTTCGTGCAATCCAAAGAGTCAAGTTATATTGAAGCTGCCCGGGCGTATGGCGCCTCGAGTTCGCGCATTATCTTTTCGTACTTGATTCCTCGTATGATCCCTCTGCTGATCCCCGCTCTGGTCTCTTCCGTCCCATCCTTCGTGTTTCTCGAAGCTTCCCTGGCGGTTCTTGGCCTCGGCGATCCAGTCCTGCCTACCTGGGGTAAAGTTATCAATGATGCGTTCACGGACGGGGCGCTTTATCAAGGGCGATATTATTGGGTGGTGGAACCTGCCGTTTTGTTGATGTTTACCGGGTTCGGCTTTGCATTGCTTGGTTTCGCACTGGATCGTATCTTCAATCCTAGATTGAGGGATATTTAACCAAATGGCAGAAAACAAAAAACTTTTACGCATAGAAAACCTGGTTATGTACTTTAACTCCCGCATGGGTCCGGTTCAGGCTGTGGACGGAGTCGATTTCGTTTTGGACTACAACCGCGCGGTTGTAATTCTGGGTGAGTCGGGTTGTGGGAAGAGTTCCCTCGCCAAAGCCATTCTTCGCCTCCTGCCTCGCAATGCAGGAACCTATTCAGGCCACGTCTATCTGGATGGGCACGATATTATGCCCCTTAATGAGGAGGAATTCAGGCAGAATATTCGCTGGGCTTCCATCTCCATGGTCCCGCAGGCTGCCATGAATGCCTTGAATCCGGTGATCCGGGTGGGAGATCAAGTGGCGGAACCGGCCATTATTCATCTTAACGTGGATAAAACAGAAGCCATCGTGCTGGTGAAGAAAATGTTCCGGCATGTGGGGGTTCCGGAAGACTTTATCAGCCGATATCCATTTGAGTTGAGCGGCGGCATGCGCCAGCGGGTGGCAATTGCCATGGCTCTGATTACCTCCCCGATATTAATTATCCTTGATGAACCAACCTCCGCCCTGGATGTCCTGACCCAGGCGAATATTTTTAACGTTTTGAAGCGTCTAAAGAAAGAGTTGGGCATTAGTTTTATTCTGATCACCCACGATATTGCCACATCCAGTGAACTGGCAGACGATGTGGCTGTCATGTACGCAGGGCAGATTGTTGAAATTAGTGACGCATATCACTTTTTTGCAAAGCCTCTGCATCCATATTCGCAGAAGCTCATGGCAAGCGTGCCAAGATTGCATGGGGATACACAGCCTGATTTCATTACTGGTCAACCGCCCAGCCTGATTAACCTGCCGAAAGGCTGCCGGTTTGCCGACCGTTGTCCTTCCCGGTTCGAAAAGTGTACGGAAAACCCTCCCATGGTTGAAGTAGATAGTCGCAAGGTCAAGTGCTGGTTATATTGATGCGTCAGGAGCAAGGTTATGGTAACTGTTTCCCAGGCTGATGTTACAGAGAAGAAAGTGAGCACGAGGAAAACCATCCTGTCTATTGATGATCTTCATGTCTGGTTCGAACTCAAACGATTTGGGTTTGGTCATGCTGGATATGTGAAGGCTGTGGATGGTGTTACCTTTGATATTCTTGAAAGTGAAACAATCGCTGTTGTCGGCGAGAGTGGTTGTGGAAAATCAAGCCTGATGAAGACCATCCTGGCGCTTTATAAACCAACCAAAGGGAAAATTGTCTTC
>JBGOZL010000265.1:0-4386 GCA_041480185.1 Anaerolineae bacterium | reverse complement strand
GCAAGGCGTGCAGGCTGTCCGCCAAGTTGCACAGGAGGAAATTCCAGTATCGATGCTGAGACTCTCCAACCCGCAGGAAACAGAGACCACGTTGATTCTTTCTGGTAAATCCTGGATAGGCGCGGCAGACAGGGGTCTGCGTTTGATCGGTTATGGCGGGATGCGCTGCCTCTTGGTTTTCGGGGCGACCGGATCTGCTGGGCAGGTCCGAAGGGTGAGGGCGCAGGCCTCATCCATATGCCGCAGACATGGTGGTTTTTTTGTCGGAACGGTCGTTGGTCACACCTGGGAAAAGAGTCGCTTTTATTCCCCCTACCTGCGCAACACTCTTTGGGACTTGGGTGTGGCGATTGACACTGCCGAGACTGCTCTTCCCTGGGCGAATGTAATGGCTGCTTCTGAGGAAATTCCTGCCTCGATCCTGGAGGCTGCCGGTAAGTCCGGAGGTAAAGTGTTGGCGTTTGCGCACTTGTCGCACGTTTATCGCGACGGGGCTAGTGTCTACACAACGTTCCTCTTCCAGCGTCCGGTCGACCCGGATGACCTTCTTACACTCTGGCAGGCGATGAAAAAGGCTGCGAGCCTGACCATCCAGAAACATGGCGGGACGATTACGCACCAGCATGGTATTGGCACTGATCATGCACCTTACCTGCCGGTAGAAAAGGGTTCACTAGGCATGGACGCCATCCGCGCTGTTTACAAGTCGTTTGATCCGGATGGGATGATGAATCCAGGAAAATTGTTTTAGGTGCTGGGTGTTGGTTTAGAAACCATCGTCCGCGCTTTAGTAATCCAGGAGAGCAATCATGGAATGGACAAAGGGTTGGCGAGACCGGGTCTGGTCGGATCTAAACCAGGATTGGGACGTGGTCATCATCGGTGGTGGCATCACCGGTGCGGGGATTCTGCGTCAGTGTGTGCATTCCGGACTGAAGGTGGTCCTGGTCGAGGCGGACGATTTCGCTTCTGGAACCTCCTCGCGTTCATCGAAACTTGTGCACGGTGGCATGCGCTATTTAAGAAATGCTCAGGTTCGCGTCACGCTAGAATCTGTGACCGAGCGCGAGTATTTGTTGAAACAAGGCCGCGGACTTATCAGCCGGCTCGGGTTCATATACCCAATCCTGCCCGGTGACCACATACCGGGCTGGGTTTTTGGGGCAGGGTTGATTGTCTATGACTTGATGGCGCACCAATGGAGTCACCGTTCTTATGATAATGAGGATTTGCGCGAACTCTGCCCTTCGCTGACCGCACTTCGCATGCGCGGTGGATACCGGTTCTTCGACGCCCAAACCGATGATTCCCGGCTTGTACTGCGGCTATTGCGCGAGGCTGTATCTGCTGGGGGGCTGGCCCTTAATTACGCACGAGTCGAATCCCTGCTTAAGACAAATTCAGGGCAGGTGTGCGGTGTGGCTCTCCATGATACTTCCGGCGAATCAGACCGGCGGACAGAAGTAAAAGGCCGGGTCGTTATTAATGCTACCGGTGCCTGGGCGGATACACTGCGAAGGGAGGTGGGTAAAGCCCCTCGCTTGCGCCCAATACGCGGCAGTCACCTTGTTATCCCCTTCCAGCGTCTCCCGCTCACACGCGCCATCACCTTCCTGCACCCTACGGACGGTCGTGCAGTCTATGCAATTCCTTGGGAAGGGGTCGTCATTTTTGGCACGACGGATGTCGACGAGGATTCGAATCTGGTGATCGATCCATCCATAAGTGCCGCCGAAGTCGGGTACCTGCTGACCGGTTTGCAGAAGGTTTTCCCTGCCCAAGGACTCACCTCTGCTGACGTGACCGCCACCTTCTCCGGAATCCGTCCTGTCGTGAATACAGGCAAATTAAACCCATCGAAAGAATCACGTGAGCATGTCCTTTGGGACGAGAACGGTCTTTTGACCGTCAGCGGTGGAAAATTGACTACTTTCCGGATCATGGCGCGCGATGCGTTGAAAGCTGTCCGCCGTCACCTCGGGCATATTCCGTTCGATCCGGATGTCCCCGTGCTGGATGTCATCCCTCAGGAAGCTGTGGCTGCCTGTGCAGCCTCGAATTTCAGTCCCACACAATGCCTGCGCCTGCTGGCTCGCTACGGACCTGGTTCGGCCGCGTTATTTTCCGCCCCAGGAAGAGACCTCGAACCAATTGATGGAACCATATATACTTGGGCTGAACTCCGCCAGGCAGCGCGCGTAGAAGGGGTGGTTCACCTCGATGATTTGCTTTTGCGCCGCGTCCGGCTCGGGTTGCTTGCCCCCAATGGAGGCATGGACCAGATGGCGCGCATCCGTGCTACCGTTCGACCGGAATTAGGCTGGGATGAAGCCCGCTGGCAGGCGGAAGAAAAATCATACGACGAATTGTGGCGTACATCTTACCGTTTAGGCTAAAAAAACCATCAATGAACGAGGATATTCATTATCCTGAATCGGCTTCGATCGCCCTCTTTTGTCCACGTTGAATGAAAGGAATTTTATATGCCCGAAAACCTGCTCGCCATTGATAACGGCACCCAGTCTGTGCGTGCCATTGTGTTTGATCCCCGCGGAAATATTCTATTCAAATCCCGAATCCCTCTGGAACCTTATTACTCCACTGCCCCCGGCCTGGCAGAGCAGGACCCAGATGTCTACTGGAAGGCCGTTTGTGCGGCCTGTCAAAATTTGTGGAGGCAGGGCGTGGATAAATCCTCCCTCGCTGCAGTCAGCCTTACAACCCAGCGCAGTACGCTCATCAATGTGGACAAAGATTGCAAGCCTTTGCGCCCGGCTATCCACTGGCTGGACCAGCGTCGCACCGAGGGCCTGAAACCGTTGGGTGGGTTGTGGGGGGCAGCCTTTAAAGTTGCAGGTGCCTCCGAAACGGTTGCCTATCTCCAGGCGGAGGCTGAGGCAAACTGGCTCCAGAAAAACCAACCCGAAATCTGGAAAGCTACCTTCAAGTATTTGTTTCTCTCAGGTTTTTTAACTTACAAGCTGGTCGGCAAGTTCGTGGATTCGGTTGGCTGTCAGGTGGGGTACATCCCGTTCGATTACAAAAAGCAGGATTGGGAGGCATCCTGGGGCTGGAAGTGGTTGGCCGTACCGGTTGACAAAGCCATCCTTCCGGATCTCATCCCGGTCGCTTCAAAATTGGGTGAGATCACGCCCGAGGCATCTGCCCTCAGCGGCCTCCCGGTGGGAATGCCGCTTATTGCCGCTGCCGCTGACAAAGCCACCGAAGTTCTCGGAGCTGGCTGCCTAGAACCGCACATTGCCTGTCTCAGTTATGGGACGACAGCCACCATCAATACCACCCATAAAAAATACATTGAAGTTATCCCACTCATTCCCCCCTACCCAGCGGCAGTGCCGGGGCAGTATAGTTTTGAGATCCAGATCTACCGTGGTTATTGGATGGTGACCTGGTTCAAGCAAGAATTCGGTCTGCGCGAACAGGGTCTTGCAGAAGCACAGGGTGTCGAACCCGAAACCTTGTTCGATGGTCTGGTGCGTACCATCCCTCCAGGCTCTGATGGTTTGGTGCTCCAGCCGTACTGGTCGCCCGGCCTGGTCTTTCCCGGACCAGAAGCGCGCGGTGCCATCATTGGCTTTAGCGACGTGACCACGCGTGCCCACATTTACCGTGCCATTTTGGAAGGCCTGGCCTATGCCCTGCGCGAAGGCGCTGAACGGACTACGAAACGCTCCGGCGTGCCTATCACAGAATTACGGGTGGCAGGTGGAGGCAGCCAATCCGAAGCTGCCTTGCAGTTGACAGCCGATATTTTCGGCTTGCCTGCTTCCCGTCCACATGTGTATGAAGCCTCGGGACTCGGCGCAGCAATGGATGCCGCAGTGGGCATCGGAGTCCATCCTGATTTTCCGACAGCCATCCAGGAGATGACGCATGTGCGTGACACGTTCGAGCCGGATGCGAAGGTCCATGAGCGCTATGATGAGTTGTATCACGGGGTATACAAGCAAATGTATAAACGACTTCAACCCTTGTATCAGGTAATGAGGAAGAAATAAAAAAAAATACTGCCCGGGGATTATTGCCGGGCAGGTTGAGTTCACGGGATTACTGTTAGTCTGCTGGAGCGCTGGCTGTATTCCTCTTATAGGAGTTGATTAATACTACCGAGCCAATGATGATAGCCGCTGCCAGGGCTACCTCCCAGTTAAGTGGTTCCTGTGCCAGCCAATTTCCCAGCAGGATTGCGACCAACGGGTTCACATAAGCATAGGTTGATACAAGTGAGATTGGGGCGTTGCGCAGTAACCAGGTATAAGCCACGAACCCGATGAGTGTTCCCAACACGATCAGGTATAGCACCCCCAACAATGATTGCTGGGAAACAGCCGCAATGTTGAATGTCTTCCATTCACCAGTAACCAG
>JBGOZL010000264.1:0-4392 GCA_041480185.1 Anaerolineae bacterium | reverse complement strand
TGCCTTACAAGCTGGTCAGCGCTTCCCTGATGTTTGGATTGGCGGTACTGGGGGCAGCTTTCATGCCAAGCCTGCTGCTTTCAGGGCTGGTGATGGTGCTGGTGGGAATCTGTTCGATAAACTTTTCATCCCTCGGAAACAGCCTCTTGCAGTTGGAGAGCTCACCGCAAATGCGCGGCCGGGTGATGAGCTTCTGGACCATGGCCTTCCTGGGTTCCACCACCTTTGGCGGACCGATCATCGGCTGGGTGGCGGAGATCGCCGGGGCGCGCTGGGGCCTGGCAGTGGGCGGCCTGGCAGCCATGATCGCGGCTGCCCTGGGAGCCGTCACTTTGCGGAAGGTCCAACCCGAAAGCGGGGAGTCATCCGGTCAATGAACTTATGCTGAGTGTGACTGGCGAACTGACGCGCAACGTAGTATGAATCTCAGGCATGCGTCCGTCCGCCGGATCAAGTATGGATTACCTTGATAATTCCAGCCCTCCGATGAACTCCCTTAGAACAGAGTCAACCGGTACGACCGAGTCATCTGTTACCGGAGCAAGGGTATCCAACAAATCATGAACCCGGGAAGCCCGATTGTAGGCGTCCTGCCTGAGCGGATCATCCTTATATTCCTGGGCCCATTTTTCGAAATATCCCACCAGCTTGGGCTGGTAGATCGGCAACTCATAAGGCATCCCGCTGTTCACAATATAATCAGCCGAGGATATGTACGGGAGGATGCTTCTTAACTCTCCCGATCTCACATAATGCCAGTGAGTTAATGTCTGGCCATAATCGGATGCGCGATCGGCGGCATCCCTCAGCATCCTGCGCATAAGCCGGATATCCGTCCACCTGACGTATTCTCCATTGTTACACTTTAGCTGCAAGAGCGGCTCGATATAAACTTTATAAGATGCATCCTGCAATCCCTCTGTTAGAGGGGGGTATAAGCCGTAGAGGCTGTCGATCAGCAGAATATCGTTCTTCGCCAGGCGGGTGGGAGTGGTTTTTGGGCTGCGTTTCCCGGTCTTGAAATCATAATAAGGCATCTGGATTTCTTTTCCAGCCAGCAAATCCTTTAAATGGCGATTAATCAACTCGATTTCCAGGGCATGGGGCGTCTCAAAATCATAATCCCCGAACTCATCCTTAGGGTGCAGCTCCAGATCGAAATAGTAATTATCAAGGTTGAGCTCTACGAAGGTGATCCCCTTTTCAGCCAGCCTTAGAGCTATTTTATTCGTTGTAGTGGTTTTCCCGGATGAAGATGGCCCAGCAATGATCACCAATTTGATTTCAGTCCTGTTCCCTAAAATGGCGCTTTCCACCGTGTTAATATCCTGGGAATAGGCTGTTTCCGACTCCATCACGATATCTTGTATTTCACCATTGGTAATTCTTTTATTTAAGCCTTCAACGGTATTGACGCCATGGTCCACTGCCCAATTGAGGACCGACCATAACTTTCCCCAGGGGATGTTTTCCTTGTTTTGTTCAGAGGTCGATTTACCTTGAAGCCTGCTGCGGTTTCTTTCATCTCTATATAGAATGTAGGCCTTGGCGACTTTGGCATGACCATTTTCAATTAAAACTTTTTCGACAATATCCTGGATATCTTCCACTGAAGGGGTCTTATCAGGTGAAAAGTCTTTATCCACTACGGCAACCACCTGGTCGCTAAGGTTTCGGGCAGTCAGCCTGTCTCTTCCACCCACAGCCACTGCAGCCCGATAGATGGCATTCGTTATCCTTTCTTGTGTAAAAGGGACCACTCGTCCATCCCGCTTTTTCACATACTTTGTCTTAGCCATATGATCGATCCTTTCCAATTAAAGGTGGCCTTGCTATTTGGCTCCGTCTGATTCCATCGAGAAAACCCTTAAGAATCAGCCCAATGCTGCCAGTTCATGCCGCAAGCCTGCGCTGTCCTGTGGTTAAGGTTTTCATATTCTTCTCCTAACCAAGGTTTATTGTCGCCATAGGTCGAATTGTACCCTCAAGCCCCAAAGATGGGCATGAAATTAAAGAACAAGTCTACAATTTTCCCACCATGATTAAGGAAATGGAGAATTTTTCTTTCATTTTCAAGGAAAGTAAATTGGCGATTTGGAAGGCGCAAAATAATTTGGTTTGATTAATCACTAGTTTAAGAAAAATCGACACCCCAAAAAATAGTTATTTATCTCCCGCCCGAATGATAGTCTCAACGACCTCTTCCACGGAGAAGCGGCGCGCCACTTGCCGGCGCACCTTTTTAAGCTGCGAAAACCGGTATGGGGAATGCTGCTCCAGTACATTAAGGTATTGCCGACTGTACAGGTGCCCGACCTGCCCGGCTGAATCGATCAGCAGCGGGGTAATGCATTTGCGCATGATCTCCTCCAGCCTCTCCAGGCCGGCAACGGGGAAATGACCCAAGTTGTCCAACAAGCCCTGCCCAAAAACAATCAGGCGATTGGTAATGGAGTCCAGGGGCCAGTGCCGGGCCGTCTGGGAGAACACGGTCATGATACCATCCTGGCAGTCCTGGTCCACGTCTTCAAGGTCGTCCATGAACTGGGTGAAGGCGCCGTAGTAAAACGTAAACATGCGTTGAGAGGGTGTCAGGCTCCCGGAGACCAAATAGCCGTCCGCCAGCACCGATGTCCCGCCCTTTTCAAAAACAAGGCCGAGCACATCCATTTCATAGGGGGAGGCATCCGGTATCTGCAGGCGCATGCTATTGACCTGTGCCCGGTAGATTGCCATCAGACTTGCAAATACATCCGGGTAGAGCTGCCTGTCGAACTGACCCTCGATCATCCCTACCAGGTCGAATATTTTTGCCTCTTCTGCATTTGCAGGTGGTACCGGCATCCCTTCCAACCTCTGCTTGAACCGTCTGCTGAATTCTGTCTTTGCTTCAGGCAGAATACCCGGATCGTCCAGGTAGTTATCACTATACGGATACAACAAGCTGAAAGCCAGGATGGCAGGAGTCATTTTCACCGGCAGGCCCAACAGGTACTGGAGGAAGGTCATCGTCCAGGCGTTGCGACCTGCCTGGTAGATATCCGCTGCGGAGATGTGCGGGTCGAACCGGCGCGCCCGGCGGACAAATTCTTCAATCGACTCGGCAAAACCGTATGAAGTCAGGGCAGTCACATGCCGGTCTTCGAGACCGAAGGTGGTCTTAAGGATATCTCCTGCAAGCGGGAGTAACCGGTCCTGCAATGCCTGCCGGTCGGGATGGTCCAGGGAAGCCTGCTGCAATTCCTCCCCAAGCCGGTCCAGAGAATTCACCAGTTTTGATTCGCGGGCTTTTTTCTCATCCGGGCTGTAGACCGGACCAAGATCAAGCAGGGTGGAGTCGCAGTTCCACCACAGCTCTTTACATTGCGCTACCAGACCGCGTATGATATCCTCGAACGGTGGGTCGGCATAAGATTGGTCTTTGACATTAACAACCTGCATCGGATCGACCTTTGCTAAATTACGATTAGTTATATTCATTTACGCAAATTCGACGCCAAAGATTTCAAGATCATTATTAGATGACAACCTGCAGAGCAAGGGTGAACAAAGCGGATCGTTCATGTACAAAGCATTATTCTCCAGGACAATTGCCTTATTCTACTGCTTCCCTGGGCATAATTGGAATTTCACATCGAAAATTTATGTGCCAAATTTTCTTAAACAAAAACCATGGCTTCAGCCATGGTTCATGATAAGTCGAAGGGGGTGGAGTTGTGGCGAACCTGTCCCAGGGAAACAGCCACTTCCGGATTAAGAGCCAAACGCGCGAGGGTTATAAAAACCAAGTGGGCGAGCGGACGTTCTTCAGGAAATCAATCCGACTTGTTTACCGACTTTTGCGAAGGTTTCCAGGATGCGGCTCATTTGCGCGTCGGTGTGGGTGGCCATATAACTGGTACGCAGGAGTTGTTGGCCTTCGGGGACAGCAGGGGCGATGACCGGGTTGACAAAGATGCCTGCATCGAAGAGTGCTTTCCAGACAGCAAGCGTACGCATATCATCACCAATGTGAATGGGAATAATGGGAGTGTCAGATTTGCCGATATCGAATCCGAGGCGGAGATATTCTTTGCGCATGGTTGCACCAATGTCGTTAACGCGCTGGATCCGCTCCGGTTCAGTTTGCATGACATGCAGGGCGGCCAGGGCTGCCGCCGCATTTGCAGGCGGAATACTGGCGCTGAAGATCATGGCACGGGCATGGTGCTTGATATAGTGGATAATGTCATCGTCCCCTGCGATGAAACCACCCAGCGAGGCGAAGGATTTGCTGAAGGTGGACATGATGAGATCAACCTCTCCAGTCAAATTATAATGAGCGGCTGTGCCATGCCCTCCCCCGAGAACGCCAGTCGCGTGGGCATCGTCCACCATCAAGCGGGCACCATA
>JBGOZL010000263.1:0-4393 GCA_041480185.1 Anaerolineae bacterium | reverse complement strand
GTCCTCCGGTAGGAAGGAGAAATTAGGCGCCTGGCCGACGGCCCAGACGACAATATCCGCCGGGATAACGTGCTCGGTCCCCGGTTTTTCGGTGAAGTTGGGGCGGCCATGTTTGAACCCGTGGAACTCAACTTCCACGCAGCGCACACCGGTAATCTTGTTGTTCTTGACGATGACTTCTTTGAACGTCCTGCCGGGGAACATCTTCGCGCCTTCTTCTTCCGCCACGCCGATCTCCCACTGGAAACCGGGCATCTCGCCGCGCGGCTCCAGGCAAGCCATGCTGACTTCCTGCGGACCGAAGCGCAATAGGGTCCGAACTGTATCAATAGCTACGTTTCCGCCACCCAGAACTACGACCTTTTTACCTTTGACCGGCACTTTTTCTCCCAAGCAGGCTTTGCGAAGCACGTCCAGGCTAAGCCAGTTGTCGGGATGATTGCAATCACGGATGGGGAGTTTCTTTGCTGAGTGCGCGCCGGAGGCGATGAGCGCTGAGTCGTACCCCTGCTCGAATAAGCTGGGAACATCGTCCACCCAGGTGTTAAGTTTTAGTTCAACGCCCTCATCAACGATTTGCTGGATTTCCCAGTCCAGCAATTCGGGGGGGAGACGATGCGGCGGGATACCGACCCGCATCATACCGCCTGCCACGGGCAGCGAGTCGAAAACTGTGACCCTGTGCCCCAACCGAACCAAATCAAGAGCTGCTGTCAAACCAGCCGGTCCCGCCCCGATAATGGCGACCCGTTTCCCGGTTGGCGCGGGATTGTGCTGAAACTGTGTCCCAACCAGTGATTTGTCGCGCATGTTCGGTAATTCATTCCGATGCTGGTAAGCCCAGTCGGCCACAAAGCGTTTCAGTGCCATGATGTTGACCGGCTCGTCGTACTTGCCGCGTGAACAGGCATCCTCGCAGCGGTGGTTGCACACTCGCCCACACACCGATGGAAACGGGTGCTCTCGGCGAATGGCCCAGTACGCGTCCGCGTACCTCTTCTGGCGGATAAGGGCAATATAGCCTTGGGCGCGCTGGTCGGTAGGGCAGGCGTCCCGGCAAGGCGCAATACCCCGCTTTTCGATGGCATACGCGCCCGGCACTGCTTGTGCAGAGAAACGATAAGCCGCTTTGCGGGTCGAAAGTCCCAGATCGAAAGGATTGCTGACCTCGATTGGGCAGACACTTGCGCAAATACCACAGCCGGTACATTTCGCCTCGTCCACATAACGCGCCTTCCGACGCACACGCACCTGGAAGTTACCAACGTATCCCGAAACGGACTCTAGTTCGCTGTAGCTCAGTAACTTGATCTTTGGATGGCGTCCCACGGACACCATTTTCGGTGTGAGTATTCAAGCCGAACAGTCCAGGGTTGGGAAAGTCTTGTAGAGTTGTGCCATGTGCCCCCCGATGCTCGACTCCCGCTCTACCAGATAAACCTGCTTCCCTGCATCAGCTAGTTTCAGCGCCGACTCCATCCCGGCAATCCCGCCTCCCATCACCAGTGTGGCCGGCGTCATCGGGACCTCGCGCATATCCAATGAATGATGGTAGCGGACACGCTCCACCGCTGCAGCGACCATCGACTGGGCTTTGTTCGTAGCCTGGACCCTATCATTCACCACCCAAGAGCAGTGCTCGCGTATATTCGCCATCTGGAAGAAAAACGGGTTCAACCCTCCTTCTCCACAAGCCCGACGGAAGGTCTGTTCGTGCATCAGCGGTGTGCAGGAGGCAACCACCACCCGGTTCAGGCCGTATTCATTAATATCCTGTTTGATCAGATCCTGGCCGGGATCCGAACACATTTATGTATAATCGCGTGCCAGAACTACTCCCTCCAAGCTGCGGGCGAACTCGGCCACAGCAGCTACATCCACCGTGGCGGCGATGTTTGTACCACAATGGCAGATATAAACACCAGTCTTGATTTTGGTAAGATTCATGCCATCTCCTCTATGGTGGAAGGTTCCCTCGCTCTTACCAAACCTAACATTCCTTCAATTTCCGCCAATACCTGTTCGTTGGTAAAACCGCTCTGCATGGCCGCGCCGGCCGGGCAGGCCGCTGCGCAGGCTCCACAACCTTTGCACAATACCTCGTTTACCTCCGCCACTGTTTTGCTGTTCCATTCCACCATCGAGATGGCTCCATATGGACACAGCCCCTCACAAGTTCGGCATGCGCCGCATCGTTCTGCCTCTACATGGGCGGTGTATGGCTCCAATTCCACTGAGCCGTGGTCCATCAGGGAAAGTGCAGCAGCAGCAGCAGCTCCACCCTGCGCCACGCTATCAGGGATATCCTTCGGCCCCTGGCACGCACCAGCTAGGAAAACGCCGTCAGTGGTCGTCTCGATCGGAGCCAACTTGGGATGCCTCTCGAGGAAGAACCCGTCTGGGCTGCGGCTGACACCGAAGCGTATCCCAACCTCGTGCTGGTCAGACTGTGCTTCCATGCCAGTGGAAAGCACTACCATATCTACCGTGGTCTCTTCTGGCTGGCCGGTGTAGACATCGGTTGCTAGGACAGCCAGATTCCCATCCCTCTGTTCGACATGAATGTCCCCATTGAAGCGAGCGAACTTCACTCCGTGTCCTTCAGTGCGGTGGAAGAATCCTTCGTAATCCTTACCAAAGGCACGCATATCACGGTAGAACTCGACTACCTCGGCATCTATATACTCGCGAATAAGTGTCGCCAGTTTAAGCGAGTACATGCAGCAGACTCGCGAACAATATTCATGCTCTTTGCCGCGCGAACCTACGCAGTGGAGGACGGCAACCTTCTTTGGTTTTTCCCCATTCTTGAGCTGTACCCTCCCAGAGGTTGGACCACCGGAGTTGATCAAACGTTCCATCTCCATACCAGTCAAAACATTTGGCAGGACGCCGTAGCCATACTGCGGGGCACGCACTGGGTCGAAATCACTAAAGCCGGTGGCCAGGATGATGGTTCCTACTTCGATGTAAATGTGCTGTTCCTTCTGCTCGAAATCAATCGCATTTGCCGTACAGAACTTCTCGCAAGCACGGCATTTGCCGGTCTTGAAATAGGCACAGTTGACCGTGTCTATCACAGGGACACGCGGAACCGCTTGCGGGAAAGGATAATAGATCGCTGGCCGGTTGCCCAACCCTAGGTCAAACTCAGACGGTATCTTCTTCCACGGGCATTTTTCCATGCAAGTACCGCAGCCGGTGCATAAATCTTCGTTCACATAGCGCGGTTTGCGGCGCACGGTCACGGTGAAGTTTCCAACGTATCCCGTGACCTTCTCGACCTCACTGTAGGTCATCAGGGTGATATTGGGATGGCGTCCCACGGACACCATTTTAGGTGTAAGTATTCAGGCTGCACAATCTAGCGTTGGGAAGGTCTTGTACAGGCGGGACATGTGCCCACCTATGGACGGTTCCCGTTCAACAAGATAAACGTGCTTGCCAGAGTCTGCAAGACGCAAAGCTGCTTCGATGCCCGCAATCCCACCACCAACGACCAAGGTAGATTGTTTTACTGCCACCTGACGCATTTCGAGCGGGACCTGCCAGGCAACGCGTCGAACGGCTGCTGCCACAAGTGCCTCTGCCTTTTCAGTGGCCGCGACCTGGTCGTCGGTGACCCACGAGCAGTGCTCGCGAATGTTGGTCATCTGAAACAGGAAGGGGTTCAGCCCGCCGTCAGCGCAGGCCTTGCGGAAGGTCGGTTCGTGCATCAGCGGCGAACAGGAGGCCACCACGACGCGATCCAACCCCTCGTTCTTGATATCCTCCTTGATGAGGGTCTGACCGGGATCGGAACACATGTAGGCATAGTGGCGGGCGACGACAACCTTGTCGAGAGTGGAAGCGTAATTGCTAACCGCCTCCACATCCACCGTGCCTGCGATGTTTGTGCCGCAGTGACAAATATATACACCGACGCGTACGTCACTTTGCGTCAGCCCTCCAACGGGCGTCTTCATTCGACATCCTCCTTTGCGGAGTCTATGGAAAATCGAGAGTGAGATGCCATGCTCATTTTAGCGGATTTTTATAAAATTTATACTAATTGTGCAAAATTTCTCAATTAAAACAAGTGTTTTTTGTAACCGATTTCATAATTAGATGATATGACAAATTGGGTCAAATACACAATTATACTGCCAGAACTCCAATAATCTCGGCCACAATCTGACGATCGTTATAGTGGATGAGGGACATGGCTTTATTGGGGCAGGCCGCTGCACACGTGCCGCAACCCTTGCACAGATAGCCGTTGACTTTGGCAACGTTATTCTCCAACTCGACGGCTTTGTACGGACAGGCTGCCACACACTGCCCGCACCCCGCACATAGCAGGGTGTTCACTTCAGCAATGGATGGGTCGAGGGCAATCGTGCCCTGGTCCATC
>JBGOZL010000262.1:0-4401 GCA_041480185.1 Anaerolineae bacterium | reverse complement strand
CACGGAATGAAACAAGCCCTCAAGAGCGTAATCCCTTTTCGTCTCTGGCGTTTTGGCTCAAATTTATATTGGAGCTGGCATAATCGCGGCCGTCACGTCCTTGCGAGACTTTTCAGTCCGCGTTGGGGCGAAAGCCATCGTGCCCTGATTAAATTCCGCGACTGCCATAAAGGCCAGCGCTGTTTTATCCTTGGGAATGGCCCCTCCCTGCGTCAAACCGACCTATCATTGCTGAAGAGCGAAGTCACCTTTGGCCTAAACCGCATTTATCTGCTGTACCCCGAACTCGGCTTCAAGACAACCTATCTGGTCTCGGTTAACGACCTGGTCCTGGGACAGTGCTCAGAAGAGATCAAGGTGCTAGAGATGCCCAAGTTCATCACCTGGAGGGCAAGAAGCTGGTTTTCGAACGATCCGCGCACCATCTTTGTGGATACTGACTACACCGGCCCAGAAAATTTCACTGGGGATGCCTCAAGGCGTATGTTTGAGGGTTTCACTGTCACCTATGTTGCTCTGCAATTGGCCTATTATATGGGCTTTCAGGAAGTCATACTGGTGGGTGTTGACCATAATTTCGTCTCCAAGGGACACGCAAATGCGGCCGTAGTGTCGAACGGTGATGACCCCAACCACTTTTCGCCCGATTATTTCGGGAAAGGGTTCAAATGGCAGCTTCCTGACCTGAATGGCTCGGAACGAGCCTATCACATGGCAAAAACTGCTTATGAAGCTGCGGGACGCAGAGTGTTGGATGCAACTGTCGGCGGCAGGTTGTCTGTTTTTCCCAAGACCGCGTACGATTCACTGTTCGGATAAATTTTGATGCTGGCATTGCTTCTTCCGCTGGAAGGGCTTCTGCTTTACCAGTTGTGGCATTGTCTGCTACCAGGACGCGACTGGCGAGAGTTGATTCTTGCCATTTATGTGGTCATGGGGGTTTTGATTACCGTATCCACCGAGATCCTGGGAGCCTTTCATGCCCTTACAGACATTGCGATCCGGTCTTTCTGGCTGGCGATACTAACCGTTACTCTTTTTCTGGTTTTTCGGTTCCGAACAAAAATAACCTTCCGACCAGTGTCTTTGAAAATTGGGGGCAGGTTTGAATGGGCGATCTTCTTCGCGATAAGTGCGTATTTTCTAGTCACACTTTTCATTGCTCTCGTGGCACCACCCAATACAAACGACTCTCTGCAATATCACATGAGTCGGGTGATGCATTGGATCGTCAATCGGACCGTAGAATTTTATGCCACACCCATCGACCGCCAGTTATGGATGCCGCCCTTTGCTGAATACTCCATTTTTCATTTGTTTTTGCTGGCGGGGAATGACCGGTTTTCCAACCTAGTCCAATGGTTCAGCATGGCAGGTTCGGCAGTAGCTGTGACACTGATTGCTGGTCAGATTGGGGTCAAACCGAGAGGGCAATGGTTCGCAGCTCTCTTTGCCGTGACAATCCCGATGGGAATCCTGCAGTCTACCGGCACACAAACGGATTATGTCGCAGGATTTTGGTGCTTGTGTGTTTTATATTTTGTTCTTTTGGAATGCCGAAAATATATTTTGGGAAGGAAAGCGGGGATTTCCCTTAATTTCATCTTGCTCGGATTTTCCTTATCCCTTGGGGTGCTGACTAAGGGGACTGTGTACGCTTTCATTTTCCCAATACTTCTAGGTTATTTAATAGTTTTGATCTGGAAACGTCTCTGGAAAACCATTCCTGGAATGGTTCTGATTGGCGGGTTTTGTGTACTTGTCTTGAACGCTCCAGCATGGTTGCGAAATTATTCGTTTTATGGTTCCATCCTTGGTCCCGGGGCGGGTGGTCTTGGCAGTTCGACTTTTGGTCCAGGAATGGTTTTGTCAACAGCGTTGAAGGACGCCACGAACCAGCTCGCACTATCAATTGGTCCGGGAAATAAAGCAATGTATATTGTTGTGACAAAAATTCACCAAATTCTTGGAATTGACATCAACGACCCACGCACTTCCCTGGATGGATATCGAATCCGGTTTTCATATCAGGAGGATTATGCTGGCAATCCCGGACATTTCCTAGTTTGGATCTTGTCCGCTTTGCTAGTCTCGATCTTCTACGTAATCAGGCTGATATACCCTTATTTGCGAAGCGGGTCGAAGTTTAAGCAGGTATTCAAGAATTTTACTCAGCCAATCGATTGGGCATTTTTTTACAATCTTATTCTAATTGCAGGGTATTTCCTGTTTGCCTTATTATTCAAATGGCAATCCTATAACAGCAGGCTGATCCTGCCATTGTTGATCGCAGTTGGTCCCCTGGCAGGATGGGTATCAGATGCGATCCGACCGCGAATTGTGGTTGTGGTATTTACGGCCTTATTTGCCATCGGTGGACTGCGGTATCTATTTGCCAATCCGTCCCGTCCGCTCATCAATGTTGGTGAAAACGAGAGCATATTATTGGCATCCCGAACAGATGTCCAGTTCTACAATTCACCAGAAATTCGCGATGACTATATCTCGGTAGTCGCGGCTGCAAAGGACTATGATTGTGGTTCAATTGGTTTGGAATTGGATTCAAATACACCGGAATATCTCATCTGGTATATCCTAGCTGCGAATCACCTGCCGATCAAGCAAGTTGAAAACATATCTTCCACTCTAGAAACCAACCGCCTTATTGACCCAGAATATCGGCCCTGCGTGGTAATTTGCAATATCTGCACATTAGTAATGAAGGAAAAAGATTACCAAGAGGTATACAATAGGGGCTCACTGGAGTTGTTTGTTTACCCTCCCAGGCAATAGCATCTGTATGCCCGGATGGATATGTCAATATGATTGTGGCTGTGATGGGTGAACAAACTATATTTCCAGGCTCCACTTCCATAAAATTTTTTATGTCGCTCTTGGGAGCAATTAACCTAAATTTCATAACGAGATGTTTTTTTACCAAATGCAGCCTGCAACTCAGATTCAGAATCCATTTATTACTTGAGAAACTCCTTCCTGAAACGGCGCTAGGTCCCATAAGTATATGATTAACCCTATCTTGACCCGGGATGATGCGAATCCCGTTTCCATAAACGACTTCAGCCAGGGTTTTTAGGGGCCGTTCCCCGGTATGAATGGCTCCCAGCGAGATTATTATCAGGCGATGGAAGGTGGTGGAAATGCCGGCTAACGCGTTGTAGATTCATTGATTGGTGGCATGCTCATCATTTGTCCGGTTATGGGATATATTTGATCGTCCTAGTGATAGGAATGAAACTGATGCTGCTTAAGAGAAAACCCTTGATTTTCCGGCGGGATACTATTTTACTTATGGTTTTGCTTGGCGCGGGATTGGGCTTGCGCCTTCTAAATTTGACGAATCCACCCCTTGACTTTCATGCAGATCGGCAGTTGTACAGCGCTATTGTAGCTCGCGGCATGTATTACCAAATGCTTCCTAACATTGACCCCGCTCAAAAGCAATTGGCGATCAGTCTTTGGAAAGCCCAGGATGTTTACGAGCCGCCCATTTTGGAACGTATTGTGGCGCTGACTTATTATTTGGTTGGCAGTGAACAGCTTTGGATTGCGCGCATCTACAGTGCGATGTTTTGGATGATTGGCGGGCTGGCCCTTTATGGATTGGCAAAACGCATGACTTCGGTTGGGGGTGGATTGGCTGCGCTGGCTTTTTACCTTTTTGTGCCTTTAGGAGTGTATGCCAGTCGTGCCTTCCAGCCTAATTCGTTTATGGTCATGTGGATGCTCCTGGCGCTTTACGCCCTCTTTCGTTGGTCTGAAGACCGAACATGGAAATGGACGCTGCTGACAGGGCTTCTGGCAGGCATGGCTATCCTGGTTAAGGTATTTGCCGCAGCCATGCTTGCCCCTGCGCTTGTTGCAATGGTCTTAAGCACGATTGGATCCCGAAATATTGTAAGGAATAGGCAAATCTGGAGCATGGCTGTGATTTCGATCGCGATTCCGGCTGCCTATTATTTAATTAGCATTGGCACAAATTCAGCCGGGTTTATTGATTTCTGGGTGCTGTCATATACGAATATGTTGTTTCAACCACGTTTTTATTTTGCGTGGCTTGGCATGGCCGGCAGTCTTGTCGGAATTTCCACCATTTTCTTCAGCCTGGCAGGCCTGATGCTCATATCTGGAAAAGGAAAAACATTGGCGTTGGGTTTATGGCTCGGGTATGGTCTCTTTGGCTTGTTGGTACCCATTCAGATATCAACCCACGATTACTATAGTCTGTCATTAATTCCAATTGTGGCATTATCTCTGGCAGCCCTTTTTTCTTTGGTGAAGGATAATATTAAAGGACAATTGCCTATCTGGCGGGGATTTGCCATTATGGTTGCCATCCTCGCAATTGCAATATCAGCCTGGTTGGCACGGAATGGGATTGTT